>CAYJMX010000199.1:0-2857 GCA_964371485.1 uncultured Gammaproteobacteria bacterium
GGTATGCAGGGCTAACCGTAGGTTCAACCTGTTAGGGTGAAATTGAAAATTTCGGACTGACAGGATTTGAACCTGCGACCTCTACCACCCCAAGGTAGCACGCTACCAAGCTGCGCCACAGCCCGAAATTATATTAACTTTTCAAATAAATCTCGCACCTTGCTAGCTTACGCTACCAGCACCCTCCTTCTCGTAACCTGCCCATTGGGGCAGCTTTCTCGTGGAGTCCTTGCCACAGCCCGAAATATTTACACAACAATATTACCAAGAATTAATAAACTAGACAACACGAAAAAAATTTTGTATAAATAAACTATGAAAAGAGCACAGTGGAGTTCAAATTTTTCCTTTATCATGGCAACCATAGGCAGTGCCGTTGGCCTTGGTAATATCTGGCGCTTCCCATATATTATGGGGAAAAATGGTGGCGCCGTTTTTCTTATAGTGTATTTAGCTCTCATTTTCACAATCTGTATCATCCCACTAATGTGCGAGTTATTCTTAGGAAAAAACCTCAAAAAAGGGGTTATTCAGACATTTGAAAAAATAAACAAAAAATTTAAAGCCTTTGGCTGGATATGCATAATAACCGTAATTTTGACCTCTGCATTTTATTTTGTCGTGGGCGGATGGATTTTAAAATACATCGGCGCATACTTTATAAACGCAAATCCTACAAGCTACAGCGAGTATTTTCAAAATTTCACCGCTGAACCAATAGCGCCAGTTATACTTGGGCTTTTATTTTTATTATTCAGCACACTTTTTCCGTTTTTAGGCGTAAATAAAGGAATAGAGCGCGCCAACAATATTATGATACCGTTATTTTTCCTTATGTTAATATTTCTGGCGGGCTTTTCGCTTAGTCTTCCAAACGCCAAAGAAGGTTTAGATTTTATGTTTAATCCCGATTTTTCAAAACTTAATTTAAAAATGATATTAACAGCACTAGGGCAAGCGCTTTTCACCTTAAGTATAGGCTTTGGGGCAATAATAACTTATGGTAGCTATCTTAAAAAAAGCACAAACATTGTTAAATCAAGCTATATTTTAATAACCTGTGACACCTTGATTGCAATAATAGCAGGCATGATGATTTTCCCTGCTGTGTTTTCTTCAAACCTCACGCCGTCCGCTGGCGCGAATTTAGTGTTTATAACACTGCCTGAAGTGTTTTCACATCTTCCATATGAAAACTTTTTTGCCATTGTTTTCTTCTCACTGCTTTTCTTTGCAGCAGTGACATCAGGCATGAGCTTAATGGAGATACCGCTTTTAGCCATAAGTGAAAAATTTAAAATATCAAGACAAAAAGCAGCGGGCATATCTTTTACTGCTATCGCACTTCTTTTAATCCCGTGCGCTATGTCATTTGGACTTTTAAAAGATTTTACAATTTTTGGTAAAACTTGTTTTGATTTACTTGATTTTACAACTGCAAATATATTATTGCCTTTTAATACACTAATTATAACACTTATGGTGGGCTGGTTTTACCTACCAAACAGGGGTGATATTTTTGAAAACGAAAAATTGCACAAGGTGTTTCTTTTTGCGACAAAATATTTAATTCCACTACTTTTAATTTTACTAATTGCATTTGGCTTGATTGAATAATTTTTTAAGCTATAATTTTTTTATGTTAAAAGGACCTTTTTTAGATAAAAATTTTATAGGCTCATCCGATGATTTTGAATCTTCAAACATTGTTATGCTTGGTATGGGCTTTGATGGCACCACAACAAACCGCGCTGGAGCTAGAAACGCACCCGCTCAAATTCGAGTTGAAAGTGTCGGGATTGAAGAGTATTCAGTTTATTTCGATAAAGAGTTATCAGAAGTTGGCTTTTATGATGTTGGCGACCTTGAAATGCCTTTTGGTGCGCCAAAAGAGGCGCTTGATATAATTCAAGAAAACGTGTCAGAGGTATATAAAAAAAATAAAAAAGTCTTAGCAATAGGTGGGGAACACCTTGTAACCCTTGGCACAATAAAAGGGGTGCTTGAAAACCTTGATAATATTGCCGTTGTGCAATTTGACGCTCACGCTGATTTAAGAGAGCATTATTTGGATATAGAACTTACGCACAGTGGGGTTATGTATCAAATTGCAAAATTAATAGGATATGAAAATATAGCCCAAATTGGCATCAGAAGTGGCGAGAAGCACGAATTTCAAACAATGAAAAAACACAATACGCAAATCTTTAGCCCAAAAGAGCTTGAGCGCTTTAAGGGCAAAAACATTTTTGTAACTATCGACCTTGATGTTTTAGACCCATCTCTTATGAGTGGTACAGGCACTCAAGAGGCTGGTGGCTTTATGTATAAAGAATTAATGGAATATTTGGTTGAACTTAAAAAATACAATGTAATTGGAGCCGATGTTGTAGAACTAGCACCAGACATTGACCCAACAGGGGTTTCAACAGCAACCGCATGCAAGCTTATTCGTGAAGTCCTAATGCTTTTATAGTTTTATCAACCTGCTCAAGCAATATTTCAATTGTTTTATCATTATCAGGACTTTTATCTGTTTTTTCTCTCCCAGTTGGGGCATCTGCGCATTTATTCTTTTTAGTGCATATTGCTTATCATATGAATTTCTTTTCATAAGGCGCTTCAATCTAATTTCATCATCTGTTTGAATAAAAATAATTTTATCAAAAAAGGTATCAAACTTTGCTTCAAACAAAAGTGGGATATCCGCAAACACAACTTGTTCATTTTTATTATCATCAAAAAATTCAAGTAATTCATCTTTTATTATTGGGTGCACAATAGTTTCAAGTGCTTTTAACTTTTCAGGTTCATCAAAAACTTTTTTAGCAAATTCTTTTTGATTATTTGTATTAAA
>CAYJMX010000200.1:0-2844 GCA_964371485.1 uncultured Gammaproteobacteria bacterium
TATTTTGATAGAAAATACGTGTCTGGTAATTCTTCAAGAAGGGCAGTTGATTCAAACCTTGGGTCAAATTTTAATAAACACCTTTTAAATCTTCACTCAAATCATTTTGATCATATGCAAGAAGTGAGCAAGGAAATAACCGACTTATTTAAGTATATGCAGGAAAATGACTCTAAGCTTAATTCAATTTCTACAGAAATTGAGGGTATGATTAAAAATATGAGGATCTTACCTCTATCTACAATTTTTCACCTTTTCCCAAGGATGGTTTCAAGTATAGCTAAAGAAAAAGGTAAAAAAATTGATTTTAAAATTCAAGGTGCAAGTGTCACAGCTGATAAAAAAATTATTGAAGAAATAAAAATACCCCTTATACATATTTTAAGAAATTCAATTGACCATGGTATTGAAACAGAAGAAGAGCGTATAAAGATTGGAAAGCATCCTGTAGGGAAGATATTAATTAGTGCTAAATTTGTAGAGAATAAAATTGTAATTAATATTCAAGACGATGGCAGAGGCGTGGATGTAGAAAAAATTAAGAAAAAGGCCATTGAAAAGGGCATTCTTACAAAAAATGAAATAGAAAAAATTGATGAAGAACAACTTGTAAATCTTGTTTTCTACCCTGGTTTTTCTACTGGTGAAACAGTAACCGACCTATCTGGCAGGGGGCTGGGGCTTGATATCGTCCATTCTAAAATTCTACAGCTAAATGGGCGCGTGGATATTTTCTCTCAATTTCAAAAGGGAACAATAATTACAATAGAACTCCCTGCGACTATGGCCACAATTAAAGCCTTTATTGTAAGCGAACAAGATCAATATTATGCAATTGAAACTTCGAGCATAAAAACCGTATTAAGGGTGGATGTCGGCGCCATTTTTGAAAGAGATGGCAAAAATTATTACAACCATAATGATGAATTAATACCAGTTTACACTATGTCGCAGATTTTAGACTTAGATGAAAAACCAAGACAAGCTGAAAAATATACGCTTTTGATTTTAAAATCAGAGAGCTCAATATTGGGTGTTATCGTTGAAAAGCTTGTGTATGATCAAGAAATTCTTCACAAAAAACTAGAGGCCCCATTGTTTAGAGTAAAAAATATATCTGGCATTACAACTCTTGCAAACGGTGAAACTTGTTTGATAATAAATATTCAAGACTTGTTTGCGATTATGAAATCAAAAATGGTCTCTTCAAAAATAATAGCGACAAATGAAACCTTAAGGCTCAGTAGCAACTTCAAGTATAGAATTCTTGTAGTTGATGATTCTCTTACAACAAGGACTTTGCAAAGAAACATATTAAGCTCTCAAGGATATCAAGTAATGGCGCTTACAAACGCTCCAGATGCCCTTAAGCGTGTGCAAAATGAAAAGTTTGACCTGATTATTACAGATTATGAAATGCCCGTTATGAACGGTCTAGAGTTCGTAAAGAAAATACGCCAAGAGGGATTGTGTAAAAATGTGCCTATTATGGTATTAACTTCTGTGCCTAAATCTGAATTAGAAACAGAGTTTATGCTAGCTGGTGCTCAATATTACATTCAAAAAGATAGCTTTAAACAAGATTATTTTATAAAATGTGTGGATAATTTTGTTAATCGAGATGCACTAAATGAATATTGAAGATTATTTTAAACAATTTTGTAGTTCAAAATCTCAAAAAGCGCACATGTTACAGGTTCAAAAGTTGGCCCTTGAAATGTACAATGAGCTTTTAAAAATATTTCCTGATGAAAGCATATTAAAACTTTCAAATATTGAAAAAATAATTTCATATTCCGCACTATTGCATGATATTGGATATATTTTGCCTGAAATTTCTCACAACAAAGCAGGCTCAAGGCTTGTTTTGTTGAATAAAATTAATGGCGTAAATGATGATGATTTAAAAATTATAGCACTCGCTATTAGATACCATAGAGGCAAAAAGCCTAAAGATAAGCACAAAATTTATTGCGACTTAAATGATATTGATAAAAGAAAGGTTCAAGTAGTTTCATCTATAATACGAATAGCCGATGCGCTTGATTATAATCACGCTCAAGAGGCCCAAAATATACATCTATCGTATGATTTTACCTCTTGTGCTTTGACTTTGAATACTCCCATAAATACAATGTTTAATGTGGGGACAAAAAGAGCTTTTGAGAAAAAGAAGACTCTTTTTGAACAAGTATTTAGAGTTGAAATTAGCCTTGAAAACAGTTGAACTAAAAACTAAAATAGCCTATATAATGATTTTCGCGTTTGTCGTTGTTAATTCAAATGTCAACACAGCTCGTAGTGTTGAAAAAATTAACGCAAATGTAAGCTATGAATATTATATGGACTCAAACAGAAAAATTAAGCAGGAGCAAAGTGTTGGTGTGTCAAACTTGCCACAAGTTGATAATGCTGAAATTAACCTTGCCTATTACAAAGGTTTTAGATCGCTTGATATGTTATCTAAAAATGAAACATACAAGGTTGAAACAAGAAAATTAAACCCGATTAAATTTGATAATACGCCAAAAGAATACTCAATTTCTTTTTTAAGTGGTGATTTAAGCTATGAGAATGAAATCACTCCATCAAGCACAGAACTTGTTTCAAGGGCAATGAATTTAAAACAAGCAAAAAATTATGACAAGGCACTTGAATATATTGAAATGGCAATAAAAAAAGATTCTTCTAATCCTAGCGCGTATTTCATTAAGGCAGATATTTTAAGATTACTAGGGAGAAACGCTGAATCAATCGCATCATACGCCCTTGTAATTGAAATTAATCCGTATTCAACTGATGCTTATTACAATATCGCGAAAATTTTTGAAAACTCTAATAAAA
>CAYJMX010000201.1:0-2831 GCA_964371485.1 uncultured Gammaproteobacteria bacterium
AAACGGCAAAATATGAAAAGTTAAGATTGACTAAAATTACCTGTTCTCTATCTGTGTTTGTGCCAAAACCGCACACACCGTTTATGTTTTGCGGTCAGAATTCGACCGATGAAATCAATAGAAAAATTGATTTAATGATAAAAGAAAAGTCAGATTTAAAAAATGTCAGGCTAAACTTCCATACGCCAAGAGTATCGCAGATTGAAGCATATTATTCTCGTGCTGATAAAAGTGCTTCAAATTTTGTTTATGAATTATATAAAAGAGGCGCTTATCTAGATTCTTATGAAGAGAATATAGATTTTGATTTATACAATAATGTTGCTAAAGATTTAAATATTGATCTTGAAAAAGAAGCTACTAAACAGTACAATGGTGATTCTGAATTACCTTGGGACTTAATTGACTCTGGATTAGATAAACAGTGGCTTGTAAATAGTTTCAATAAAGCAAAAGAGGCGTGTGTGGCGCCTTCATGCGATAGTGTTTGCACTAATTGTGGTGTGTGTGTAAATTTAAACACAAAAAAACAGCTTGATAATAAACTATAAAGTCTTCAGATAATTTTTTAGATATCTGATTTTTTCAGCATTTTTTGTCTTGCCGGATTTTTCAAGTAACGATATAGCGCGCGTTATGTCTGCTTTTGCACCAGTTTTATCACTAAGGTAAATTTTAGTGTAAGCAATGGCTTCAAGATAAACGGGATTGTTTGGATATTTAATTAATGCCTGTTCAAAGCACTCAAGCGCTGTTTGGTAATATCCAAGCTGATAATAAGTCCTACCTAAGTAATAATACAAGAAAATATATTCTGGTTTGATTTTTAAAAGCGTTGTATACTGTGAAATTGCTTCTGCTGGATAGCCAAGCTCTAAATAAATTTGAGAGATTGCACCATAGTTTTTGACATTGTATGGATTAAGTGCTTTTGAGTGCAAAAATGTATTTAGGGCCTCAATGTTTTTTCTTGCACCATAGTAATATGTGCCAAGTTTGTAATAATCGACATCTGTTGGTTTTTTATAAGAAATTTCAGATAATAAAGTGTCGGCTGCCAAACTGCATGATGTGGTTGTTTCACAGGTTTTTTCAATTTTATTAAAATAATCCACAACTTTAATATTTTCGATAAATTTCATGCCTTGAAGTGTCGAAAAAATAATCATAACGGTTATCATAATGAGCTTAATTATTGGCACAATTGGCATTTTTTTGTATTGCCTTGCGTAGAATTTTTTGTCAAAATTTTCATTTAAAAGTGAACTATTTGCAATAATATTAGGAGCGTTTAAAAACTTTTGTTCAAAAAGCAATATATTTAAAAAATACGCACAAACAATATTAACCAAAGGTATTATAAAATAAAGCTCAATGTTATAAAAAAGCAACCCACCTAGTAGTGCACACAGTGAGAATCCTATAATTGGAAGACCGTTTAAGATGTATGGAATTGGGCCAAAAAGAAGGGCGGAAAAATTCATCTTTGAATCAAAATTTAATTGAAATAATAATGGTAAATCTTTGACAATACCCGATAGGAACCAAGTTGGTGCGCTTTTTATCTGGCCGTGGAGAAAATTTTGATAGTAAGCAATGTAGATGACTCTGAACTTGTCCTTAAGCGACTTTGAAATTCTGAGTTCATCTATGTATCTGTATCCATTACTTGTGCTCACTCCTCCTTGATTGTTCACGCCATCTTATTCTCCAAGAGTGATGCAACAGTTGTGAGAAAATTTGATATATCAATTGGCTTTGTAATGTAATTATTCACACCAAGTGATTGTGCTGTATGCTTGTATTTATCCATGGCAAATGCTGATACAATAAGTATTTCAGGAAGTGCAATGTTTTCTTTTTTAACCTTTTTCAATAATGAAAAGCCATCAAGCACAGGTAGTTGCACGTCTAAAATAATCAAGTCATAATTTGATTTAATTATCATATCATAAGCAATTTGACCATCAGTTGCCTTTTCAACATCATACTTTTTTGCAGATAAGATGTCTGCAAATAGTTTCATATTAATTGGATTGTCTTCTACAATTAGTATTTTGCTCATAGGATTGCTCCATTAAGAGTCACAGTAAAAGTTGAGCCCTCGTTTGGTGCACTTTGAAGGGTGATTTTACCCTTGTGGAGTTTCACGAGCTCTTTTGTGATAGTAAGACCCAGTCCGGTTGAACTTTGTGATTTCGTGTAAATGTTATCTAGATGTACAAATTTTGAAAATATTTTGTTGTGATATTTCTTTTCAATCCCAATTCCAGAGTCTTGAACTTGCAGGATAAAATCCTTACCTTTTTTTGAAATATTTATATTAATATTGCCTTTTTCTGGTGTGAATTTTATAGCATTTGATACCAAATTGTATAATATTTGTTGCAGTTTTTGATAATCAGCCATAATGTTTTTATCGCACTTGCTGTTAAAATTAATTTTAAGTTCTTTTTGCGCTGCTAGCGGCGTCAATATATTTATAACTTCTTGAGTCAATATCTTAGGTGATACCTCTGAAAGTGAGATTTTCATAGCTTTTGCTTCAATTTTTGAAATATCTAAAATTTCATTAATCATACCCAACAAATGAAGGCTTGAAACCTGTATATCGTTAATATATTCTTCTTGTTTTTCGTTTAGTTCGCCAAAGATTTTTTGTCCAAGTGCTTGAGAAAAGCCAATAATGGCATTAAGTGGTGTTCTTAGCTCATGAGAGATGTTAGCTAGAAATGCATTTTTAGTTTTATCAAGCTCAAGCAATTTTTTATGCTGTTTTTTAATTACATCATAGGCGTGATTCTTTTCAATAATTGCTTCCTGAAGTGCTT
>CAYJMX010000202.1:0-2804 GCA_964371485.1 uncultured Gammaproteobacteria bacterium
AAAGCTTGAACCAAAAAGTACAGAGCCAGAATTAAAGTCGCAAAATCATATGAATTTTAGCTTTAATCGTCAACAATATATTGATGAAGTTAAAAAACACAAAAAAATATATATTTACGCCGTTTCTCGCTCTATTGTTGATAAAATTATAGAACGACTAGACATTAACGCTCAAATTGTGAGAAATGTTGAAGATGCGGATTTTGTTATAGCACATAAAAACTTCGCCAAAGGCGGTACAAAAGTGCTTGCAACAGCAAATGAGTATAAGTTGCCAGTGTTTTTCGTAAGAACAAATAGCGCTTCGCAAATTCAAAAAGTTTTAAAAGACGCTCTTCATCTTACTCAAGAACCTCAAGATGTACAAAACCATAGAGGCTATAAAGATGAAGTTGAAATCGCACTAGAAGAGGCAAAAGCGGCGATTGCAAAAGTGTCTGAGGGTACTCAAGAAGTTGAATTAAAGGCTCAAAATCAAAACATCAGAAAGCTTCAACACGAACTCGTGCAAGCGCATAATCTTACCTCAAAGAGCATAGGTGAGGATGATAAAAGGCGCCTAAAGGTTTTTAAAGATAAAAACGAAGAATCTCTTTAATATTTTCAACAAGCCTAAAAAAACAACTCAAATAGTTGAAACAATTGAAGGAATTAATTTTAAATTTAAAAAAAATTCTTTTTCAAAAAGTATTAAAATAAGCGTTAAATCAGATAATAGCGTACTTGTTAGCTTGCCAAAATATTCTTCTTTTAAACTAGCTCGTGAATTTGCGCTTAAAAATTTAAGCTATATTAAAAAAAATATAAAAGCACCACAAGCCTTAATTTATAAGGGAATTGAGTACAAAGACAAAGAAGATTACAAAAAAGCACTTAAAAAAGATGCAAAAAAATATCTCCCAATTCGCCTTGAAGAGCTTTCAAAAAAATATGATTACAAATACAACAAATTAAGTCTTCGCTACGCAAAAACTCGTTGGGGCAGTTGCAGTTACAATAACAATATAAGCCTCAATATCGCCCTTATGAAACTGGATGAAAAATACATCGATTATGTTCTTTTGCACGAACTGGTGCATACAAAAGAGAAAAACCATTCTAAAAAATTCTATGACACATTGGAAAAACATATGCCAGAGGCAAGGCTGTTAAATAGAGAACTTAAAAAGAAAAAAGTGCATTAAATAAGCGATTTAAAGCAAAAAATTATAGTGGTAAAATTATAAAAAAAGGAAAAAGATGTCAAAACTAGCGAAATCATTATTTGATATAATGGGCCCGATTATGATTGGACCATCAAGCTCACATACAGCTGGAGCGGCGCGAATAGGGCTTATTGCTAAAAATATTTTTGGCTCTATTCCAAATAAAATAACTTTTAAGTTATATAATTCTTTTGCTAAAACTGGAAAAGGTCACGGCACAGACAAAGCACTTTTAGGTGGCACTCTTGGGCTTCAGGTTGATAATAAATTAATTAAAAAAGCGCATTTGCTTGCTAGACTAAAAAAAATTGATTACAGTTTTGAATATCTAACAAATAATTTAAAACACCCAAACTCTGTTGAAATAATACTTGAAGATCAAAATAAAGGCATTAAGATTGAAGGAATTTCTGTTGGCGCGGGGGATATTTTAATTGAAAAAATTAACGATTTTAATTTTAACATTGATGGCAAAAAAGACTCCATACTTTTAATTTACAAAGACAAACCAGGTATGATTTACAAATTTAGCGCGCTTTTTAATAGCGCGAACATCAACATCGCGACAATGAACTGTGACAGAAGTGCAAAAGGGCAAGAGGCTTCAATTGGTATCACAATTGATGACACGCTACCTGATATGGTATTAGAAAAATTAAACACAATTGAAGATGTATATTTAATTAGACACATAAAGGCAATAAAATAAATATGGTTAAAAACTTTGAAGAACTTATCAATAAAGCAAAAGAGGCTAATTTAAAAATTTATGAAATTGCTCAAAAAAATGAAGCGCACGATTTTGAAATTTCTGTTGATAGCATAAGGGAAAAGGCGCTTGAACATTTGAATGCGATGAAAAGTGCCATAAAAAATGGGTTAACTTCAGAAAAAAAATCTTTTAGCGGATTAAGCGGAAATGATTGTTCTAAATTAAAAAAAATGCATTCAGAATTTTCGCTGCTTAATAAAGCATCTCAAAAAACCCTTCAATACGCACTAGCAACAGCTGAAGAAAATACTAGAATGGGTAAAATCGTTGCCTGTCCGACAGCTGGCGCTTGCGGAATTGTGCCATCTGTTATTATTGCACATTGTGAGGAGCACAATATGGATGAACAAAGAGCAATTGACGCGCTCATTACTGCAGGTGCCATTGGGCAAATAATATCAAACAAAATCGCAATAGCAGGTGCTGTTGCAGGGTGCCAAAGTGAATGTGGAGTAGCAAGTGCTATGGCATCAGGTGCGTTAGTTGAACTATCAAATGGAACAAACGAGCAAATTTTAAATGCGGCAATTTTGAGTTTAAAAAACACAATGGGCCTTGTTTGTGACCCAGTGGCTGGGCTTGTTGAAGTGCCTTGTGTTAAAAGGAACGCCTTTATGGCGATGCACGCTAAAGTTGGGGCGGAATTAGCACTAGCAGATATTGAAACTAAAATTCCTTTTGATGAAGTTATAGATGCTGTTGTAGAGGTTGGATTACTTATGTCACCAAAGTTAAAAGAAAGTTCTGAAGGCGGATTAGCCACAACAAAGACGGGTCTTGAGATAGCTCAAAAGCTTTGCAAGGAAGAGTCTTTATAGTTTAAAATG
>CAYJMX010000203.1:0-2793 GCA_964371485.1 uncultured Gammaproteobacteria bacterium
AATACGGCACAAGCCTTGATTTGAATAAAAACCCTAATAATTATTGGCAAGTAATGCTGCAAAATGCCACAAGAGCGGCACTAGATGAGAATAAATCTGAAGATAGAGCAAAATTAGAAGAAGAATTTAACAGTGTATTTCTAGCAAAGCAACCCGTAAAAGCCGCTGACATTGAGCTTAAAAAATTGAGAGATAAAATTCTTTCAAGCAAAAAGTTGCAAAATGAAATTCAAAATTCTCAAATTGAAAACATAAGAAATATTCCTAAAAACCTCGATTATTTCTTGGTGTCCTCTGAAATTCCAACAAAAGAGAAAAAGGCGTCTCTTGAAAAATTAGCTCATTTTATGAGTAGAGATTATGAAATTACAGAACAATTAAAAGATAGAAAAGCAGAAGTGCTAGGTGAAATTTTAAATGACATTATTGTTAAAACTCCTGAATCTGACAAACCAAATATTAAACAGGTAAATCAGCGTCAGCACGGCTCTTGTGCAGCTATTTCAATTGCAAGAAAAACCATTGCCTATGAAGACAAGTCTAACTATATACAAAGTATCTTAAATGAACTTGACAGTTCTGATGCTATGGAAGTATATGATATTTCAAAACCAAGACAAGGTCAAAAAGTTAAAATTCCAAAGGCGCAAATTGATTATGATTATGCAAAAGAACTTGGATACAGAATAATCGATGCTTCTGTTTTGCAGTGGATGAATGCTGCAAATCAAACAGGAAGCAAGGGTCAAGTTGTTCAACAGTTTAGAGCTTTTGACAAAGAAAATTTTGACACTTTCCACGATGGTCACTATTATAGAAATTTTGAAGATCCAGATCTAGCCGTGAACCACGAGCACCTTAGAGCATTAATTAAAGCAAAAGAAGCTGTAGAAACTGCTAGAAAGTCAATCAAAAAAAGAGAATCAAAAATTGAAGAACAAAGACTAGGTACTAAAGTAAATTCAAAGCAACTTGCTGATATCAAGAGTTTAATCAATGATTCTTTAGGGAAAATTATGCCTAATACGAATTCAAAGGAGTTTACTCAAATAATTGATTCTATGCTTAAATTTGAAAATGATGAAAAAGGGAAATCTTATATAAATGCAAGAGAACCTGAATCGACAAAAATTTCTAAAATAGTAGATTATTTAACTCAGATTGATCCATCAATTGATAAAGAAGTTTCTAAAGATGAAATTCAAAGACTGTTTAAAAACTATACTTCAGCTCTAGAAATAAATAAATTGTTGAATGAAAATCATACATTGCATACTCCGCAAAAATTAGCGCGTGCAAATAGACAGCTTTATGATGTAGCCGGTTCATACAGAACTGTCGTTAATAAATCTCTTGATGTTCCTGAGATATTAAATGCAAGCTTAATTGAATATGGCATTGCCGATAATGAAACAAGATTGCTAGAAAATGTCGATAAGCTTGCACAAAGAGTGCTTGATCCTAGTGAGGCAGAACTTACAAAAGAAATTGGTAAAAAACTCGGCTTAAGAAGTCCGCAATCAATATCTGATGCGATTTCAGAATTAAAAAATGAATTAAGTGAAGCCTACACTGATAGTTTTGATAATTTGTATTCAATGATGCTTTCTGGCTCTAGAAAAGATGTAATTGCTTATCAAGTTCAATATTTACAACAAGAAATAGAAGCTGGCAATAATGACATTCTTGAAATTGCAGCCTCTACGTTGAATGTTGGAGATAAAAAAGAAGATATACTAGGGAAGCTTTCTTCTTTGGCACAAGTGCTACAAGGTGAACCTACAGAAAAAGAATACAGTGAAATAATAAATTTACTAGGCGTTAAGAATCAAACTAAATTCTTAATTGATACATTCAATTCTTTCCAAACAATGCTTGCTTCAGGTGACCCTACGGCACTAAACGCATTCCTTGAGGCAAATGAAATCCAAGACGCTACTCCAGAAGCCATGATGCAGGTTGTTCAAAATATGGCACAAGAAATTAATTCAATAATTAAATATACGGCATTAGCCGAAAATTTAGTTCGCGTTAAAACTGATGATGGCAGAATCTTAAATACAAACAGTGCAAAAGAACTCGTTGTAAGCGAAATGGAAAAAGATGGCTTGTTGACAAGTGAGCCAATGCTAAGAAGCTTACAGGCAAAATTTGCTGAAATCAATCGCAGCAGAGATATAATTGAGAATGCCGAATTAAAAGGTGAAAATATTCGCGATTTACAAGCTTACAAGTTTAGTCCAGAACAACAAGATGCACTTAATAAAGTTCAGAGAAATTTAAGCAAAATTCGCCACTATATAAGAGCGGAATATGTTGAAAAAAATCGTCTAATGGCGCCTCATTTGGCTGAGCATATAAGAAATATCGGCCGTGAAAAGGGTCAATATTGGGTTGGTCAAGAAGGCTCTTCTGGTCTAAGTGAGCGTGAAGATGTGAGAATACTTGAACAGATGACAAATAGGCCTTATTACAAGGAGTCTAATATTGAAAAAATTGCTGAAAAAATTAAGCGTGGACCATATTCAGGTGTAAGTTCAACAAATGTGTACCATAATGATCACGGCTGGCACGCGATGTACATCGAAGACATTGCTCCAGTTGAAGTGATCGATCCTATAACAGGCGAAAAAACCATAAAGGACGCTGTTATGCACGACAATACTTGGGGTGCTGTTGAACATCAAAACACTTGGGTTGACGCGATGGGACTTACAAGAACAGATTACAAAGCAGGTCGTGGTGGTCAGAATGGCTATATAACCGACGACCTTTGGAGAAATGGTAACCTTG
>CAYJMX010000204.1:0-2776 GCA_964371485.1 uncultured Gammaproteobacteria bacterium
ATTAAAATGAGAATAAAAACCACAGATTGCACGTCACTAAATTGTCTGCTATTATTAAATATGTTTAAATACACAAGGCAAGATAACTAATGAAAAAAATACTAATACTATCCATACTGCTAATTCAAACAGCTTGCTTGGCTAGCACTACAAGCTCGGTAAACGATGGTCGCTATGTTGTCTACATGCACCCCAATGTTAGAGCAGATCAGTATGTTCTAGATACAAGAACAGGAAAAATATGGCGAATAGTTACATCCTCAAAGGAAGGTGACGTTGTTTTGCAACCAGTTAGATACATTAACTATGATGCAAATGGCAACTACGCATCAGTGTCAAATTCGCCAAAACCGTAAATTCTCTTTACTGTCCTACAAAATACTCGCCACGAGCGAACGCCTCAAGTTTTATCGTTCCAGCCTCAGTTGGAATAGAAGTTGATTCAGCATAATCAGCAGATGAACCAAGCATTTTAGCACTATTTGTCATTCTGAATTGAGGATAATATCCACCATTTGAAGAACAATTTGCCTGAACATTTTTTGTACCGATAATCATCGTATCAAGCGCGCGCGCCACTTTTTGTGCTCTTAATTTTGAATCTTTTACAGCATCAATTATAAGTTCATCACACGCTGCTTTTGTATTATCAAGAGTGAAATTTAACCCATCAACTCTTGTAGCACCAGCTTTTAAACCAGCATCAATTACATTTGATAGTTTTTTTATGTCTTTTAAAACGACTTCAAAACCGTTTGTTATACTATAATTTTCAAAAGTTTTTTTATTATTTTTATAGCTATACTGCGAGCTTACATTGAATGAAGAAGTTCTAATCATATCGCCTTGTTTTGTGTTTAATATCTTTTTCACCGCATCCAGCGCCACTTTTGCCTTTTGCTTATTCTCGTCAGTTGCTTTTTTCAAGTCCTTACCCGTGTCTTCGATATAAAATTTCACACTAGCTACATTAGGCTGATATTCCTTTGAAACTTTTGATTCAACAGAAACAAATCCTTTGTTTTCAACTGCCTGTGCGCCTGATAGCGTTAACAATAACGCTAGTGTTAAAATTGTCATTTTTTTCATAATGATACCTCATCCTTTATTAATTCTTTAAATTCTTGTTCATTTAAAATTTTTATATTTAAATCTTGTGCTTTTTTTAATTTTGAACCAGCATTCTCGCCTGCAATAACATAATCGGTGTTTTTACTTACAGAGTTTGGAGTCTTTGCGCCCAATGATTTTAAAATTTCTTGTGCTTTATCTCTTGAAAACTCCTCTAGTGTTCCTGTTATAACAAAAGAAACTCCCTTGAATTTTAAATTTTGCGCTTGAGTGTATATATTTTCTGGATTCAAACCAAGCGATAGCACTTTATCAAGCATGGAAAGATTTTTTTTGTTTTTAAAATAAGAAAAAATATTCTGCGCCATTTTTTCACCAATGCCATCTAATGCGTTAATTTCTTCTTGAGTAGCATTTTTCAATTGTTCTAAATCTTTAAAATTTTGCGCTAAAATATCAGCGCTTTCTTTACCTACAAGTCTAATTCCAATAGCGTTAATAAATTTTTGCAACTTCACATTTTTAGACTTTTCAATCGCATTTAATAAATTATTAGCCGTCTTATCTTTAACTAAATCAAGCGTCATAAGATTTTCAAAGGTCAAAGAGTACAAATCAGAATAATTTTCAACATAACCCTTATCAACAAGTTGAGAGATAATGCTCTCACCAAGGCCATCTATATCCATAGCATTTTTTGATACAAAATATTCAATTCTGCCTTTAATTTGCGCTGGGCAAAATTCATTATTCGGGCAATATAGCGCTACTTCACCCTCTATTTCAACAAGCGGTGTAGCACACTGTGGACATTTATTATCAAAAACAAAATCTTTTGAATTATCTGTTTTTTCAACCCTTATTACCTTTGGGATAATTTCTGCCGCTTTTTTTACAAGCGCTCTATCGTTAATTTTTACATCAAGCCTTTTTAATTCATCAAAATTGTACAAACTAGCTCGTGATACTGTACTTCCTGCCAGTAGCACGGGTTTTAATTCTGCAACGGGGGTTACAGTTCCCAATCTTCCAACTTGGAGCGTTATACCCAATAATTCTGTCCAAACCTCTTCAGGTGGGAATTTATAGGCTATTGCCCATTTTGGAATACGACTTGTAAAACCCAATTCTTCTTGCTTAGAGTACTCATCCACCTTTACAACAACACCATCTGTAGCGTAATCAAGAGATGTTCGCTCTTGTTCAACTTTCTTGCAAAATGCAAGTGCTTCATCAATTCCCTCAACTACAGTAACTTTATTTGTTCTAAAGCCAAGCTTAGCTAGCTTTTGCATAGTTTCACTGTGTGTTTTTGGGGAGTCTTCTTTATTAAAAATGCCATTGTAAACAAAAATAGATAAGTCACGAGAAGCTGCAATTTTTGGGTCAAGTTGGCGAATTGAGCCTGAAGCTGCGTTTCTTGGATTAGCAAAAGTTTTTTGATTTTGCTCACTTTGGGCTTTATTCAATTTTTCAAAACTAGAATTTGGCATATAAACTTCACCGCGTACTTCAACATCAATATCCTCAAAAAGCTCAAGCGGTATTGCTTTTATGGTTTTTAAATTAGATGTAATATCTTCACCTACAACGCCGTCGCCACGAGTTAATCCTTGAAAAAATTTGCCTTTTTTATAAGTTAAAGAAACAACGAGCCCATCGACCTTATATTCAAGTGCTAGCGGAATTTTAGGGCCAAAGAGTG
>CAYJMX010000205.1:0-2772 GCA_964371485.1 uncultured Gammaproteobacteria bacterium
CCTTGCCGTGACCTGGGCAAATTTTTATATTCTCATCAAGTGTGAAAATTTTATTTCTGATACTTTTTTCAATTGTCTGATAGCTTCCACCAAACAAGTCGCATCTGCCGATTTCTTCATAAAAAATTGTGTCGCCAGAATATAGCGTGTCTTCAATTAAAAAACAAGTAGAACCAAGCGAGTGGCCTGCTGTGTGAAGAATTTTTATATCAACTTCCCCTAATTTTAATTTTGAATTTTCATCAATAAATTCATCAATCTTAGGTTCACTTGCAGTTGGCAAGTTGAATTGAGAACATTGAATAGGAAGATTTTTAATTAAAATTTCATCTTCTTTATTTAACATAACAAGCGCATCTTGAAACAATTCTTTCATTTCATAAGCACTATAAATATGATCAAAATGCCCGTGAGTAAGTAAAATGTATTTTAAATTTGCCCCGAGTGTTTCAAGTTCTTTTTTAATAACTTGAACATCTCCAGTTGAATCGATAATTGCAGCATCTTTTGATACTTCATCAAATGCGATGTAAGTATTAGCTTCAAGAGGGCCTAGTGGAATTTTTTTTGTAATCATATTAAAGTCTTTCTCTTAGGGTAAGAAAGATTTTAACACAGATATCCACCTTTTAACAACACCTTTATCATTTAGTTCTAAATATGTTTGATATAAAAGCCCTTTAATTTGTTCATCATCAAGATTAAAGTGCAGTTTAATATCATCTAAATATTTAACTAAATATTCTTGCGCCTTTTTTCTATTTATTAAATTTATATTATCAACAGTTTTAGCTTGTCCCATAATGTTATAATAGGGGACAAATTTTGCTTATTCATTGCACAAAAGTATTATTTTTTCTCTACTTCTTTTTCTGAAGACAATATTTTATCTAAATCAAAAACTGATGATTCTTTTTCTTCTTCTTCAATTTCTATCCCTAAAACCCTTGATAGATCTGTTTTTATTTGACCTAGGTCTTCATATTTTTTCAATATTCCATCAACTGCGATAGAAACATCTCCTGTTTCTTCAGAAACTACGATACAAGCGCAATTTGAACTCTCTGTCACCCCAATTGCCGCCCTGTGTCTTGTTCCATATCTCCAAGAAAGCTTCGGGTCCTCTGTTAGTGGAAGTAAAACCCCAGCTGCCACTACCTTAGAGCCGTTTATAATAACAGCACCATCGTGCAATGGAGTGGATGGATAGAAAATCGTAAGCAATAATTCTTGAGAAACATCAGCATCAAGTTTTACCCCAACATCAGAATGGTTAATGGGGCTAGAGTCTTGCTCTAGAACAATCAACCCGCCAATTTTAGATTTTGATAGGTATTTTATTGTTTCAATTAATTCTTTTATAATATCAGTTTTTTGTTTTTTAAAAGAAAGAGTTTTCTTTCCTAGTAGCACTTTTTCAAAGAAATTGTTTTGCCCAATGTAGCCTAAGAACCTTCTTAATTCTGGTTGGAAAATTACAACTAAGCTAAAAATTACAACAGAAACTGAAGTTTTTATGAATACACCAAAAATTTGAAGATTTACCTTAATTAAAAATTCAGATAAAATCCACATAAAAAATAGTACAAACATACCTCTTACAAGGTTTTCGCTTTGCGAGCCTTTGATGTATTTATTGTATAAATACCAAAGAATTACAGAAAGTGTGAAGATTTCAAAAATTACAATAATAGGTTTAGCAGCACTAGTTGATTGCAACATAGTGTTAAATTGCGAAATTATGAAATTGTAAAAATCACTAAAATCCAACTCTTAAGCCTTTATTTAAAATTTGGTATAACATCATTTTCCAACAGCTGCGCATAGGTCTGTCTTTTAACTATAATAGCAGATTGTGAATTATTTACAAGTACCATAGCCGGTTTTAAGCTGCAATTATAATTAGATGACATAGAATAGTTGTAAGCGCCTGTGTTGTAGACACAAAGAATATCAGAAGGCTCTGGGTTGTTTAATTCAATATCTTTTATTAAAATATCGCCAGATTCACAAAATTTTCCCCCTACAGTCACCGTTTGGGTATTTTCTTCTTCTTTTTTATTTGCAATTTGCGCAAAATATTTTGCTTCATACATAGCAGGACGTGGATTATCCGCCATTCCGCCATCAACTGCGATATATTTTCTTCCCTGTGGCACTTGTTTGTAAGAACCCACAGTATAAAGCGTTACGCCTGATGTGCATACAATTGAGCGACCAGGTTCAATGTATAAAATCGGTTCTTTTAAATTAAATTCAGCGCAATATTTTTCAATAGCATCAATAATCACATCCGCGATAACCTTTGGGCTAGGTGGAGTGTCTTCATCTGTGTACGTTACGCCTAGGCCACCACCTGCGTTAATTTCAGTAAGTTCAATATTAAACTTGTCTTTAATTCTTTTAAATTCAGATAAAAATACTTTAATTTCATCATGGTACACAGTTGTTTCAAAAATTTGAGAACCAATATGTGCGTGCATCCCCACCACTTCAAGGTTTTTATACTCATCTTGAATAAGTTCAATAGCTTCATCAACTTGAGTTAAATCAAAACCAAATTTTGAATCAAGATGGCCAGTTTGAATGTATTCGTGCGTATGACATTCAATCCCTGGTGTAATTCTTAATAGAATCTTTTGAACAACATTTTTAGATTTTGCTAGTTCATTTAAAAGTGCAAGCTCTAAAAAATTATCAACACTTATTCTTGAAATGCCCAAATCAAGCGCTAGATTGAGTTCGTCAACTGATTTATTATTGCCATTAAAG
>CAYJMX010000206.1:0-2766 GCA_964371485.1 uncultured Gammaproteobacteria bacterium
AGCAAGAATAATTCAAGCTACTAAAAAATTCAGAGCAGTTGTTATGACAGCAACTGCTGCAATTATGGTCTTCTATTTGATCAATATAGCGTTATCTCACTTTATGCCTAGTTTCAACCCAGTTTGGAGATCTGGCCCAATAGGAATTGGTATAAGTGCTGCGATCTGTGTTATAGCTGCATTAAACTTTATCCTTGATTTTGATTTCATCGAAAAAGGTGCAGCACAAATGATTCCTAAATACTATGAGTGGTTCGGTGCAACTTCACTTCTAGTTACTATTATCTGGCTATATCTTGAAATTTTAAGATTGCTATCAAAAATAAGAAGCAGATAGGATGAATTATCGCAAAATAATAGAAAAAGAATATGTCGAATTAGACAAAACATTGCAAGGGGAAATTAAAAACCCCTTGCTTTGTGATTTGCTTGCAATTCGAGAAATTAACACCAAAGAAAGAATTGATGCTTTTTTAAACCCAAAAAAACAAACCTTATCTGGCATTGATGTTTTTGAAGATGGGCAAAAGGCAGTTGATAGAATCAGAAAAGCAATAGATAAGCAAGAAAGAATTCTTATTTGGGGAGATTTTGACGCCGATGGAGTGTGCTCTAGTTCCATATTGCACAAGGCATTTGCAGAACTAGGTGCCAATTTTACGACTTTTATTCCAAGTAGAAAAGAGCACGGTCACGGGCTACATTCAAAAGTTGCGCTTCAACTTGTTGCAAAAGAGAAAATTAAAGTTTTAATCACAGTGGATTGCGGAATTTCAAATTCAAAAGAGGTTTCACTTTTAAAATCACTTGGTGTTGATGTCATTATTACAGATCATCACAAGCAAGAAGATGAAAGCCCTAAGGCATATGCGATTTTAAACCCACAGGCACAAGGCTCACTAAAATCAGATTTATCACTAGAGAAGATTAAAGACCTGTGCAACCTTGCTGGCGTGGGTGTAGCGCACATTTTGGCTACAGCACTTTTAGATAAATGTGACAACAAAAACGTTTTAGATGAAATTTTAATTTTAAATTGCACAGGAACAATATCTGATGTTGTCCCTATTGTTGGTGAAAACAGAACAATTGTAGCCAAGGGACTTGATTTAATAAATTCAAATAAGCACCTTGGAATTAAAAAACTTTTTGAAAGATGCAATAAAAAAGAAATTTCAAGCACAGATGTCGCATTTTTATTAACACCAAGAATTAATGCCACAGGCAGATTGAGCACTCCAGAAAATGCTTTTGAAATGCTCACATCCACCAATGAAGCAAAAATTGACATGCTTATAGAAAAGCTTGATAACTATAATAAAATAAGACAAAGCTTATGTGATGAGATCTTTTCTCAAGCAAAAGAAGAGGTTTTAAAAGACAGGTCGCACAAAAAAGCGCCTGCAATTATTATTCACAACAGCGACTGGCACTTGGGAATTATCGGCATTGTGGCATCTCGCCTTGTAGAGGAATTTTTAAAACCAGTTTTTATAATGACTTCAGAAGACAATATTTATAAATGCTCAATTAGATCCATTGGCGGCTATAATGTCTATAATATTCTTAAAAATAATCAAGAACTTTTTCTCGGCTTTGGCGGACACTCGCTTGCTGGCGGGTTTTCATTTGATTCAAATGTGGCAAACTTTAACACAGTTAAAGAATCAATTTTAAAAACTATTGAAGAAAATTTTAGTGATGTAAAAATAGAAAATAGCTTATTTATAGATAAGTTTATAGATTCAAATGCTTTGAATATGGATATCATTAAAACTATAGAGCAACTAGAACCTTTTGGACAGAAGAACCCAGCACCACTTTTTGGATTAAAAGATTCAATTCTAAAAAACAAAAAGACCATTGGAAAAGAAAATAATCATTTAAAAATAAACATAGAAAAAGATGGAGCGGAATTTGAAGCACTGAAGTGGAATACAAGTGATTTAAAAATCCCGCAAAATGGCACTTTAGATGTTGCTTTTAGCGTACAGGTTAATACTTTTCAAGAAAAAGAAACTCTGCAGCTTATGATTGAGGACGTCTTCTCTCAAGATTACACAAATGAAAACGAGGAAGTAGGACTTAAAATCCACGATCATAGAGAAAAAGAGGAGATATACAAGCAAATTGATGATTATGTCAAAAGGGATAATTTAGATATAACCGTGTTTGCAAGAGAAAATCAAACAATAACAACTCTATCGGCTTATTCTAACATTACTCAAAAGCTCTATAAAAATGAAAATAAATATAAATCGATAATGCTTTTTGATTACCCAACAAGCGCTGATGAACTTGAAGAGCTATTTAACAATGTTCAGCCCGATACGATTCATCTTATGAAGGCAAAAATTGATAACGACATAAATAACTATATAAAAACACTATCAGGGATGCTTAAATATATCAGCAACAAAAAAAATGGCGAACTTGAAATAGAAAAGATTTCAAATTTTATTGGCACAAGTGAAAATTTTGTTCAACTAGCGTTAGAGATTTTTGAAGGCATTTCATCTATTGAGCTTCTTGATGTTGATAAAATTACATTTTTTCTCTTCGATGTTTGAGTGAATATATTTTTTTGATTTCTCAATATTTTTTAGCTTCTTTTTTGTTTCACTAACATATTTTTTAAGCTGTTTTACTTCATCTTGAGCCTGATCTACTCTTAATTCAGCAGCGCTTAGCTGAGTAGTGTAATCAATTAAATGCTCCCTAATTTCAGCAGAAGCCTCATCAAGATTTGTAATAGCATCTTTATAG
>CAYJMX010000207.1:0-2700 GCA_964371485.1 uncultured Gammaproteobacteria bacterium
CTGCACTTTGGTATAATCTTAATAAAATATTTTCTACATCTTCACCTACATAGCCTGCTTCAGTTAATGTTGTAGCATCTGCAATAGCAAAAGGCACGTTAAGTAATTTTGCCAAAGTTTGTGCTAAAAGTGTTTTACCAGAACCTGTTGGACCAACTAGTAAGATATTACTTTTTTGAATTTCAATGTCGTTATTTTCATTATCAACATTGTGAGCAATTCTTTTATAGTGGTTATATACAGCAACTGATAGTACTTTTTTAGCGTCATCTTGACCAACGATGTGCTCATCTAAATGCGCTTTAATTTCATGTGGTTTTGGAATGCCTTCATATGAAAGCTCTGTGCTTCCCTCTTTATCATCAGATTTGATGTTAAATAGTTCTTCAACTAATATCTCATTACAAAGCTCAATACACTCATCGCAAATGCAAACATCAGGCCCTGCGATTAGTTTTTTAACTTGGTCTTGAGTTTTTCCACAAAATGAACATTTTAAATTTGGTTCATCGTTTTTCATTTAATCTTATCTCCGATTATTTTGTAGCTTCTAATGATACAACTTTATCAATCATACCGTACTCAACAGCCTCTTCAGGTGTCATGATATAATCTCTGTCTGTATCTTTTTCGATTTTTTTAAGTGGTTGGCCAGTGTTAGCAGCTAAAATTCCGTTTAATGATTTTTTAATTCTTAAAATTTCATTTGCTTGAATTTCGATGTCTGTTGCTTGACCTTGAGCGCCACCTAGAGGTTGGTGAATTAATACTCTAGAGTGTGGAAGCGCAAGACGCTTGCCTTTAGCACCAGCTGATAATAGGAACGCACCCATTGAAGCTGCTTGACCTAAACAAATTGTTGAAACATCAGCTCTAATGTGTTGCATAGTGTCATATATAGCAAAACCAGCGGTTACAGATCCACCTGGAGAGTTGATGTATAACATAATATCTTTTTCAGGGTTTTCACTGTCTAATAATAGCATTTGAGCCACAATTAAGTTTGCAATCATATCATCAATTGGTGTTCCTAAGAAAATAATTCTTTCTCTTAATAGTCTAGAAAAGATGTCAAAAGAGCGCTCTCCGCGTGATGATTGTTCAACTACTACTGGTACAAAACTCATATATATTTCCTTTCAATTATTTCGTTTTAAAATTATTTGAGCTTAATAATAAGTCATTAATTTTTTTAGTTGTAACTTGTTGGTGTAGAACCGAGAATGAATTTGGGTTTTTCTTCATTTCTTCAAAAATAGCAGTTGTATTTGAACCATACATTCTTGCTAGTTCTTGAATTTGACCCATTAAGTCATTTTGTTCTACTGTGATTTTTTCTTCTTTAGTGATTTTTTCAATAATTAAAGTGTTTTTAATTCTTTTCACTGCTTCTTCTTTGATTTTTTCAGTGATAGCTTCAATTCCGCCTTCAGATTCAACAATAGCATCCCAGTTTTGACCTTGGCGTACTGCATTTTGTTTTGTTTCTTCTTTAATAGCTTCAACTTCACGGTTAATCATAGACTCTTGAATATCAATTTTTGTGTTGTCATAAACTGAATTAAAAATCGCGTCAGACTTTCTTTTTTCATTTTCAACTGTTTGAGTTTCATCAAGATATTTTTGAATGTCTGTTTTTAAAGCTTCAAGATTTTCAAAGTTACCAGCTTTTTTAGCTAGTTCATCGTTTAATTCAGGTAAAACTTTTTTCTTAACTTCAATCATGTTGATTTTAAACTGTGACATTTTACCTTTTAATGTTGGTTCGTGGTAATTTTCAGGGAACGGTACGTCAATTACGAACTCTTCGCCTTTTTTGTGTCCAACAAGACCTTCAGCAAATCCAGGGATAAAGTTTGAATTAGCAAGGTCTAGAGTGTGGCCTTTTGCAGTTCCACCAGGGAATACAACGCCATCAACAGAGCCTTCAAAGTCAAATACAACTGTATCTTTGTCTGTTGCCGCTTCTTCTACTGTTTCTAGAGTTGCTAGTCTTGTTTGTAGCATTTCTAGTTCTTTATCTAAAGCGTCTTTTTCGTTTTTAAACTCTTCATATTTAACTTCAACATTTTTATAAGGTGCTAAATTAACTTCTGGCTTTAATTCAATGTTTACTTTTAAAGTAAGGTCTTTACCTAATTCAAAATCGAAATCTTCGATTTGTGGTTGAATTGCCATATCAAATTTATTTTCTTCAGCAACTTTTGAAAACTCATTAGGGAAAAGAGTTTCAATAGTTTCGATTTGTAATCTTTGTACACCAACGTATTTTTCAACAACATTGTTTGGGGCTTTGCCTTTTCTGAATCCAGCAATGTTTAAATTCGCACCGAATTTTTTTAATACTTTGTTATATGTGTCTTGAGCGACTTTCGCGTCAATTGTCATTTCTATTTTAACCAGATTGTTTTCTGCCTTTTCGATTTTTGCCTTTTTAGTCATAATACCTCTTATTATATAAACTACTAACTTAATAATAGTATAAATCAAAAATAAAAAATATGGTCAATTTGGTGGAGATTTTGGACAAGTGAAGGAAAAATCGTAGTGCGACTGCACTAGATTTTTACGAGTTGCAACATTAATTCATGTACTTTTTTGCCAAAAAGTACCAAAAGCCCACCACTTAGGCACTTCGTTCTCTATTTTCTAAAATTCGCCTTTTAATATTCGCGAACTCGCATACTGCTTAAGCCATAA
>CAYJMX010000208.1:0-2678 GCA_964371485.1 uncultured Gammaproteobacteria bacterium
ATTGCTGCGACATTGTGTTTTACAAGCCTTGTGTTTGGGTTTATTGGTATTTTCATAGTTGCAAAATTATACAGAAAGTTTTGCACACTAGATATTAGAAAAATAGAAAAACTTACAAAAGAGGAAAAAGAAGTTGGCTAGTATAGACATTTTAAAGATATTGGATTTATTTTTCATTGTGCCAATTTTGGCAATAGTGGCAATTTGCACATATAGGCTTATTTTGAAAAAAGACAACTTATCTTTTAATTTTTCAATAAGCACATTATCATCAGCCATTGTACTTGTATGTTCATTATTTTTATATCAATACAGTGTCATTTACCACAACTACCCGCTTGAGAAAAACTATGCCATAAATATTCTAGGGGACACTCCATTATATATTGGCTATTATATTGATGACATATCAACCATTTTTTTAACACTTTGTGCGCTCGCCTTTTTGATATCAAACATTTTTGCATACAAATATTTAATACAAAACAAGTCATTATCATTTAGGTATTTTACCTTTTCAAATATTCTAATGACTGGCTTATTTTATTATTTTACAAGTTCAAACCTTGTTCTAAGCACAATGACATTAATGACAGTAAGTATCCTCACATATCTTTTTTCAAACTTTTTTTATAAAGTACCATCGGTGCAAATTGACTCCAAAAAAGCATTAAAGATAGATTTTCTAGCAGATTTCATTATTCTATTAGGCTCGTTTGGCTTTTTGTATTTTTCAAACACGATGCTTGAGAACCACACCATTCCAACAGCAGGATTCAATAATGTGAACACGCTTGGCTTGTATTCCTTTGCAAGCTTAGAGCCAATGTTTTTTGCGCTATTGTGTATTTTATTTATATTTGCAATATTAACGAAATGTTCTCAGTTTCCATTTTTATCAAAAGCACATTTTAAATCAAACGCGCCTGATCCCATTTTTAGCATACTTGTAAATCCAATTATTATGGGAGCTGGCTTGTTTTTACTTTTAAGATTGTATCCTATTTTAAATTTAATCCCACTTAATTTTGAAATTTTAAAATATGTTGGAATATTGAGCGCATTTTTGGGTGTAATAATTTCTGTGGCTCAAACACAACTGAAAAAAATAATAGCATATATTTCCTTGTCACAGCTAGGATTATGCTTTGTGGCAATTGGGTTTCAAGCGCAAGAAACAAGCACGTATTTTTTAATTTGCGCAACAATTTCAACAATGCTTTTCTCGTTTGTACTCAATGCCATAAGCCATTGCACGGGTTATCAAGATGATACAAAATTTCTTGGCGGATTAAGAAAAAAAGCTCCAAGTCTTACATATTTCTACATAATATCATCTCTTTCTTTATCTGGATTCTTATTTGCAGGTTATGATGGCAGATTAACGCTCTTAAACAGCATTAGCCAACAAAAAGAATTTGTATTCATCGGACTCTTTATAGTATTCTACTTCTTTTTAACTTTTTCTATTTTTAGAATTTACTTTAAAATTTTTGAAGGAAAATACAAAGGGTCATTTGAAGTTATAAAGCCAAGTAAACTTATGGGTTTTTTCCTTATCGGGCTTTGCGCCATTTGTATGTTTTTTGGCAAAATAACACAAGAGGGATACGGTGCAATATATGAAAATTCAGGAAGTGGCAACTTCTTTAATTCTAGCCCAAATATCAACATACTTGCCCTTTTGGCCTGCGTGCTTGGATATTTTGTGGCACAAAAAATTTATTACTTAAAAGAAAAAAACACCTTAAAGCTTGGAATTTTAAAAACGCTTGCGCACAAGAGATTTTATCTTGATAATTTTATTGATTTTGTACTGAGTAGAAAAACAAATATTTTAGCATCAGTGGCGCATTTTGTAGAAAAATATATTGTTCAAGCACCATACAAATTTATTGCCTATTTTTTAAAAACTTTTGCATATTTAACAAATTTAATTCAAGCAAAAAAATTAAATACGCAGATTTTCATCTTATTTTTAATCATCAGCATAATTCTGACATATGTAATAATTGTATATTTTAGAACAAGTACGGGGGGATAATTTTGGAAAATATCTTAAACTTAAACTACATAATTTTCACTCCGCTTATACTGGGGGTCTTGACCCTTGCTGGAATTTTTAAAAACAATACAATTGTTATAAGAAGAGTGGCAAAATGGTTTTTATTGGCACATTTTTTATATACGGTTTTATTTTTAATAAATTTTGACACACACTTGCAAATCAACTATTTATCTAAATTGCCATCATATATTCTAAATGGCTCGCAAGTTGGCCTATCTTATTTTGCTACAATAGGCATTTGTGCCGTTTCTTTTGTGGCACTTATTTCATCTGTTTTTTCTAAATATTTAATACAGAAAAAACAAAGGCTGTTTTATTCTTTTCTTTTAATGTCACTAGGTGCTTTTATGGCAATACTTTGCGCTCAAGGGTTTTACCTGATACTTATATCACTAGCTTTTGAGATAATTTGCGCTTATATGCTATATTCAAATTTCTCAAAGTCCTCAATTTCAAAGGGGTCAAATCTTTTCATCTTTTTAAATTGCCTATCTTATTTTATTTTAATAATGTCGATTTCGCTTTTAAACTACTCGTTCACAAAAAGTGGACTAGTTTTAAATGTATCCAATCTTTTGAATTACAACAACGAACTCGATGAAATAGTAAG
>CAYJMX010000209.1:0-2670 GCA_964371485.1 uncultured Gammaproteobacteria bacterium
CGAGGAGCCTTGATAGACAGGACGATACGTAAAATGGGCGACGTGGGACAAAGTCCCTCAGGAGCAACCTAACGAAGTAAAAATTGTAGGCAGACATTAAAAAAGACTATCACTCGATAGTCTTTTTTACTACATATCTGTTTCATAAATCAAATCATACTCACGCGCGATATTTTCAATGAATTTTTTCTGTATCTCAATACCATCGTCTGTAGATAAGAACTTCTCTACAACTTCGATATTATCCATAATCGCTTGATGCTTTCTATCAGCCGTAATTGAAGAATAAGGAGAAACAAAATATAGCATTTTTGATATTTCAGCGTGATCTTTATCTAAATCACCACTTAATTCAACGCCAACTTTTCTTAGCTGTGACACAATTTCTTCATCACTTTTATCTTCATAGGATTCAGAAAAAACTCTTGATAGATACTGATTTGCAACATCTCTTACATCTTTTTCTTTAATAGAATAATCAATACCAAGCTCTTCTAATGCCATAGAGTAAAGCTCTTTTTTAAAATCTAAATCAAGAGTGCCAGCCGACACATCGAGCTTTTGAGGATATTTTTTTGTTAGACGAGAAAACTTTGAATCAACAGTATATGCCTCTTGGCTTTTAGCATCTGATACTAGCAAGCATACCACATCTTTTGTTGATAATGGGTAATTTTTTGGATGCCCGTGGATTAATATAGAATCTTTTTCAACTTTGTCCATATCCAGCCTTACTGAATGATCTGAGCCCGAATTTTCATCTAAAATTTCACCAGTTTTAGATATCACATATCCATATTCTCTATTATTTTCTTTTATTTCTTTTAAAATATTTTCACGAGCTGAATCTAAAACTTTATTAAGTTTTTCCTGTTCAAAAGAGCGCTCAAAAGCGTCTTTTTTATATATAATAACAGCTTTATTGTTTGATGGCGGGTTAGTTTGGTTTATTTTTAAACCTGTAAAAGAAATTGGATTTAACATAAAATTCATTTCCGTTATAACGTATTTTCTAAAGTGAAATGAATTAAAAAGATTGCCACCATTTCGACTTTTGTAACAAAAAATAAAGTAAATAAGAATTGTGATAGAATTTAATTATGGTAGTAAAGGTAAAAAGTGCAACTTTAATAGGTCTAGATGCTTATGAAATTGAAGCTGAAATTGATGTAGTCAATTCCCTTCCTCAAGTAGCGATTATTGGATTAGGGGACACGGCAATCAGTGAAGCAAAGGAGCGCTTAAAACTTGCAATTAAAAATTCTGGCTATTCTTTTCCAAAAACAAAAGTGGTGATAAACCTTGCCCCCGCTGATCTTAAAAAAGAAGGTACCACATATGACCTTGCTATGGCGGTTGGCATTTTAAAAAAAGAAGGTGTTATTAAAAATGATTTTAAAGACACAGCTTTTATAGGGGAATTATCACTAGATGGCACACTTCGCCCGATAAATGGCGTACTAGCACTTGTTTGTGGGCTATCAGAACTTGGAATTAAAAAAGTTATCCTGCCATATGAAAATTTAAAAGAAGCAAGTTTTGTTGAAAATATTGAAACCCTTGGAGCAAAAAGCCTTAACGAGCTTGTTTTATATTTAAACAATGAAGCGCAGCTGCATACCCTAAATCAAGATGTTTCAAAATATTTATCAGAACATGGCGAATATGAAATTGATTTTAAACACGTAAAGGGTCAAAAAAGCGCAAAGTTCGCTCTTGAAATAGCGGCAGCTGGTGGGCACAATATGCTTATGTCAGGCTCTCCAGGCTCTGGTAAAACTATGCTATCAAAAGCATTTGTGTCAATTTTGCCACCACTTGAAAAGTCAGAGGCGATTGAACTTACAAAGATTTATTCTATATCAGGATTATTAGATTACGATAAACCGCTTATTTCCACTCGTCCTTTTAGAAGTGTGCATCATAGCGCATCAGCTGTGGGTATTATTGGTGGTGGTTCAAAAGTAAAAGCGGGCGAAATAACTCTAGCGCACAGAGGGGTACTGTTTTTAGATGAAATGGTAGAATTCCCGCGCCACGTACTAGAAGTATTGCGTCAACCACTTGAAGATGGCGTGGTTACGATATCTAGAGCTGCAACAAGTGTTAAGTATCCTGCAAATTTTATATTATTATCTGCTATGAATCCTTGTCCTTGTGGGTTTTTAGGGGACAGCAAAAAGAAATGTGTCTGTAGCGACTTTCAAATAAAACGATATCGTTCAAAGCTATCTGGCCCACTTTTAGATAGAATTGACCTTCAAATTCAAGTACCAAGACTATCTGAGGACGAACTTTTAAATTTAAAAGAAGACTCTGAAGATTCAAACACAGAACGCCAAAGGGTAGTAAAAGCAAGGCAAATACAAGTGCAAAGGTATAAAAACGAAGGTATTTTAACCAATTCAGAGCTAAGCGCCAAGCTGGTTAAAAAATATTGCACAATTGATGATGCTACAAAAGATATGCTTAGATTGGCTATTTCAAAATTTAACCTATCCGCTAGGGCATATGAAAGAATTTTGAAATTATCAAGAACAATAGCGGATTTAGATAATAGAGAAAAAATTGAACTAAAAGATGTGTCCATGGCTCTTCAATTCAGAGAACTATCAGTCGGCTAATATCCACCTTGAGGTTTGTAAAATTCAAAAAGTAATTATATAATTT
>CAYJMX010000210.1:0-2271 GCA_964371485.1 uncultured Gammaproteobacteria bacterium
ATTAAAATCAATAATCTTATCTTCTTTTTTGATTTTTTTTGTATGAGTCGCCTCATCGTGGTTTTGAGGAATGCTTGCAAGTTCATTGTTATATATTTTTGTAAGCGTTTCATCAAGTAATTTTGGTGAAATTTCAGAAATAATATTAGTCAATTCTATGTCATTAATTTCATCATTAAGTTCAATTTCTTGCTGAAGGCAAATATCACCAGCATCCATAGCTAGTACCGTTTTCATTGTTGTTATGCCAGTTTTTTTATCCCCATTTAAAATTGGTTCACAAATCGGATTAGCGCCTCTGTATTTAGGTAGCAAAGATGCATGCAAGTTTATTGTTGCAAATTTTGGTATATCTATAACTTCTTGAGAGAGTAATTGCCCAAAGGCAAAAGTTATAAAAAAATCAGGCTCAAGTTTTTTAAGCGCTTCAATAATATCGGGCTCCTTTGAAATCCTGTGTGGTTCAAAGACCTGAATGTTATTATCGAGCGCTATTGTTTTTATTTTTTTATCAACAAGCTTTTTACCTCGTCCTGTCGGCTTTGTGGGTTGAGTGACAAGAGCAAGTATTTCAAAATTTTCATTATTTAAAAAATAATTAAAAGAGTTAATTGCTATATCTGGAGTTGCAAAAAAAACTACTTTCAAGCCTTACTCCTTGTTTTGCTGATTTGCTATTTGCTCTTCAAGTTCTTTATTTTCAATTATTTTAGACATATCGAGCTCTGCTAAATCATTACTTTTAAGCATTTCAACGGCGTCAAAAATATTTCTAGAATGATCTACAAATAATATTCCATCTAAGTGATCAAGCTCGTGTTGTATAGCTTTTGACATCAAAGAATCAGCAGGAGCTTCAAGCACAAAAGGTCTGTTGTTTAAATCTACACCTTTAACAGTTACCGCTGAATATCTTCTTACATCACAATACGCATTTGGGAAGCTTAGACATCCTTCATTTGAGTTCATAGCGCCTGATTTTTTAATAATTTTAGGATTAATAAACACCCTAGGACAAAGTGGTTCATTTTCCATAGACACATCTATTACAAATATTCTTAAATTCTCGCCAACTTGTGGGGCAGCTAAACCTACACCATTGTTGGCGTACATTGTATCTACCATATCCTCCACTAGTGTGCGGATTTTCTTTGATATTTTTGTTACTTCTTTTGATCTGGTGCGTAATCTTTCATCACCGTATTTTACTATATTTAATATTGCCATAAATGAATAATATCACAGTGCAAAAGTTTTGCAAAATTGCTTAATAAAAAAACATTATAATCTATTCTTGCGATAATGTTAAGAAATGTAAATCTGTAAAAGCTCTATATGACTTGCTTTTATAAAAAGTATATACCAAGTATAGCAATTTTTCATACCAAAAAGTGTTTATTATTATACGAGGAACTATTAAAAGGATATTGATTATGTCGTCAATAAACATTTTTACACCACAATTTGGCTCATTGCCTGTAAATACCAACCAAGGTACAAATGAATTAGAAATCAACGATGATATGAGTATTTTCTTGACTGATGATCAGCAAGCAACTTATAACGCATTATCTGATGATGGCAAAGAAAACTTTGAAAGTCACGTTATGGATTCTGGTGGCATAACTCAATTTGGAACATATTTAGACTATCTAGAGCAAAAAGAAGGTCTTGCAGTTGAATCTACTGGTGGAACAACTGATGATGACACCAGCGTAGAGGATGATACTACTACTGAAGATGACACTACAGTAGGCAATGGTGATGATACTACAGTTGAAGATTCGACAGATGTTGAAGAAGAAACTACAACAGAAGAGTTAACTGGTCTTCTTGCTTATGAGCCAACTGATGAAGATAGAATTGAAGCAAATTCAATTGCGCAGCAAATATTAAACGCGACAGTGAACTATAAAACTTGGGGAATATTTGGCGGAACGGATGAAACTGCTTTATATGACTTAATCACTAAAGAAGCTAATGACCCTGTTATAATGGGATTAGTACAGGAAATTTTAGTCAGCAAAGGGCATGATATATATGAAATTATAAGATCTGAAACAAGCGGTGACTTTGAAGATGTACTTGAAGCTACAGTGCTAGCTAACATTGGTGGAGCTACAAAAGAAACAAGCACTGTGGTTGAATCATACGCTCAATTCGTTGAGTACGATGAAAACGGCGAAATGAAGCTCGTTGATCCAGAAAGCTATGAGTATCAAATATTTGTTGAAAATCTGGCTAACCAATTCAGAACTGCAACACACGGCG
>CAYJMX010000210.1:2281-2660 GCA_964371485.1 uncultured Gammaproteobacteria bacterium
CTATGCCAGAATGCATAAGAAAAGATGTAGAAGCTAAATATGAATCTGATTATGCTGATAGTGACAAGAGTTTCAATGAAAGAGGTAAAAGCGAAATTCAAAACGGCTGGTTTACAACTGATTGGATGGGAGATACATTCTTCTCGTAAAAATATAACTTTAAAGCCACTTGTTTATCAGGTGGCTTTTTTGTGTGTTATAATATTTTCCATACAAGGAGAAAATTATGATTAAGATGAATGTTATGGGTATAGCACTTGATACAAGAACTGGTTCACCTATTGTGGTTTTAAATGACACAGAAAATAGGCGTGCACTTCCAATCTGGATTGGTTCAGCTGAAGCATCTTCTATTATTAGAAAAATAGAAAATATTAAA
>CAYJMX010000211.1:0-2581 GCA_964371485.1 uncultured Gammaproteobacteria bacterium
CCGTCCCATTTTTCATGGTGAGATTTCAGCCAATTTGAAATACCGCTTAATTTTTTTATAGACAGAATTAATTTTTCACTATTTTCTGGATGAGATTTCATTATCGCAAACTCTTCATCTGTAAGCTTTCCGGCCTTACAAAGTATGCTTTGAGGAATTGCGATTTTACCAATATCGTGCAATAAACCCGCTAGTTCGACTTCTTCTAATTGTTTATCATTCAACTTTAACTCTCGCGCGATAATTAAAGAATACAAAGTAACTCTAAGCGAGTGCCCGTGAGTGTATGGGTCTTTAGCGTCAAGTGCTGAAGATATTGATTTTATAGTTTTATAAAAAAGTTCTCTTAAATCTGTTAAAATTAAAGACTTTGAACTTACAAGATCAAATTTATCAAGCCCGCTATCTATAACTTGTTGTAATTCCTCTGGGTCAAATGGCTTTAACATATATTGATATAAATTACAGCGATTCACCGCATCCATCAATATTTCAACATCAGAAAAACCAGTTAATAAGATTTTAATGGCATCAGGAGAAATTTCATTAGCACGAGCTAAAAACTCCGTGCCCTCCATAACAGGCATTTTGTGATCTGACACAATTAAAGAAACCGTATCAAGATTATCAGACAAGACTTCAAGACCTTCTGCGCCATTATTTGCAGTAAGGACATTATACTTACCTCTTAGGGTTCTTTTTAAAAGTGCAAGATTATTTTGCTCATCGTCCACTAAAAGTACCGTGTGTAGGTCTTTTAAGGAGTCGTTTTGCAAAATTGCATCAATATTATTTAAAAATAATTCTTGGTTCTTTTCCATAGTTTCCATCAGATAAAAAAATTGTACACTATTTATCGACAGAAACAAAATTTTCTTAAGAAAATACGCACTATATATTAAGTTTTATTATTTAAACATTATCACGAACGATCTGGGTCAAACGCTCCATTTTCAAGTCTTTGCGTAAGGGCTTCTTCATAGCTTTTCTCATTTGCCTCTGAACTCTTTAGACCATTTTCAATAGTCACTTTTTCGGTTTCTAAAGCGCTCTCTGAAGCTTGAACTTTAGCAGCGTGAGTTTGCATTTTATTTTGATGAATAGCATCTAGCTCTTCCATTTCACCTTGCAAAAGAACCATTTGATTTTCTACATCGGTAATAACTTGATTGGCATTTTCAATAAGTTCATCATCAAAGCCTTCTTCAAGTTGAGCCATAGCATCTTCACTTTGAGTGGCAAGGGTTGAATTAAGCGCATTCATCTCATCACTTAGGGCACCATATTGATTATTGTACTCAAAGTTCATATCAGCAGTTATGTTCATATTATCGCGTGATAACGCACTCATTTGATGAGTATTATCAAGCAACTGATTTTGAAAATCTATTTTTTGACTTGTTTCATTTTGTAGCGCTAAATAAAGTGATGCACTCATAATAAAATACCTTTACTTATAATAACTATATATATAAAGTATATACAAATGGCCCAATTTCACATGTCTGCGCTTTTGTTACATTTGTTAACATGTTCAAATTGCCCTCATTGTTTATGCTAAATTAAACTTATGATTTTAGTAATAGACATTGGAAACACAAACACAACAATAGGTGTTATAGATAAACGAGAAAACTTCGTGGCGACTTTTAATGTTGCTTCAAATTTAAAATGTTTTGAAGATGAGTATGGAATTTTACTTTTAAAATTATTAGAAAATAAAAATTTAAAAAATGAAATCACAAAAATTATAATATCAAGTGTAGTGGCTCCTCTTACAGATACATATAAAATGGCTGTTGAGAAATATTTAAATCTTGAACCATTTATATTAAACCACAGGGCAAAATTGCCATTTGATATTAAAATAGACAACCCAAGAGAAATAGGGGCAGACAGGCTCGCTAACGCCGCTAGTGGCAAGAAATTATATAAATTACCGCTTATTGTTGTAGACATTGGAACAGCAACAAGCTTTGATATACTTGATGCTGATGGAAATTTTATTGGCGGGATTATCGCTCCAGGGCTTAAAATTCAGGCTAAAGCATTGTCACAATTCACTTCAAAACTTCCAAAATTAAAAATAGAAGCGCCTAAAACTGCAATAGGCAAAAACACAATTGATGCTATGTTATCAGGTATTGTAAGGGGGCATAGTGCTCTTATAGACGGTATGATTAAGAGCTGCGAGAAGGAACTTGGACAAAAGGCAACAATTGTAGCTACAGGCGGGTATTGTAATACTCTATTTGATACAATGGAGCGCAAGTTTGATCATATCAATCCAGATTTAACACTTTTAGGGCTAAAATATATTTACGATTTAAATTCAGGAGAAAAAAGTGAATAGTATAAATTTAAAAATCGAAAAATTGCCACATTGTGCCAATTTACCAGAATATCAAACAAAAGGCGCTGCTGCTATGGATTTATATGCTTCAAATAGTGAAGACATTGTACTTAAATCTCTTGATAGAGCACTTGTTCAAACAGGGATTAAAATTGAACTGCCACAAGGTTTTGAGGCACAAATTCGAGCACGTTCTGGCCTTGCAATTAAAAACGGCATCACACTATC
>CAYJMX010000212.1:0-2572 GCA_964371485.1 uncultured Gammaproteobacteria bacterium
CAAGACTGGATGCAAATTATTAAAAAAAGCAAATGGGAAAACGATTATTCAATATGTTTATGAAGCTTGTAAAAAGTCAAAACTAGCGCATAGTGTGATTATCGCCACTGATAGCGAACTTATTTATAATGTAGCAAAAGAATTTAATGCTGATGTTGAAAGGACCCTTGATACTCATAAATCTGGCTCTGATAGAATTTGCGAAGTCGCTAGTCGCCATGATTTTGATTATATAATTAACGTTCAAGGGGACGAGCCACAAATCACACCAGAGGTTATTGACCTTGCGATTTCTACTTTAATAAACAGTGACGCCGATGTTTCAACCCTTGTAAGAGAAATTGACAATGAGGAGCAAATTAATAACCCAAATTGTGTTAAATGCGTGTTTGACAATGACTTTAATGCGCTATATTTTTCAAGATGTCCAATTCCATATAATAGAGATGGCGAAAATGCCAAATATTACGCACACATTGGGCTTTATGGGTATAAAAAAGAATCTTTAATTAAAATGACGCAGTGTCCTCAATCAGATTTAGAAAAAATAGAATGCCTAGAACAGCTTCGTGCGCTTCAAAATGGAATGAACATTAAAGTAGCGCTTACAAATTTAAATCCGATTGGTATAGATACTCAATCGGACTTAGAAAAATTTATTAATTCATTAACTTAGAAGTTATGGAGTAGTTTTCAGCAGCGTCTTCAGTTTGTTCTTTAATTGTTCCACCAACTCCTTGAACTGAATCGTTTACTTTTTTACCTAAGAACTGTAGTGCTGTGATTGCAACTATTGTTACAAGGGCTAAAATAAGAGCGTATTCAACTAAACTTTGTGCTTTTTTCTTATTATTAAACTTCATGTTAAGATTCCTTTTAAGTTTTTTATAATGTTATTTTATCATAAGTAATGATTATGTAAATTAAATTTACAAAATGTAATTTACTTAGATGAATCTAATATTGGCTTTTTTAAGCCTTTCAATAGCTTCCACTAGTTTTTCATTAGGTTGTACAATTGAAATTCTAAAGTGATCATCGCTGTAATCACCAAAAGCTATCCCTGGTGTGAACATAACCCCTGTTTTATATAGTACTTCTTTACAGAATTCGCTAGATTTACGATTTGGCGGGCATTTTAGCCAAAAATACATTGTAGCAGAACTTCTTTGAACCGTCCAACCTAGTTCTGTCATACCTTTAGCGATAATTTCACGTCTAGAGTTATATTTATCAATAATCCCTTGAACATAAGAATAATCCATCTCAAGGGCTGCTATACAAGCGTCTTGAACAATAGATGATGTGCCATAGTCAATGTTTGATTTCATAGCGTATAATACATCAATAAATTCTTTTTTACCTACTGCAAAACCAGCTCTCCAGCCTGCCATATTAAACGTTTTAGAGAATGAATGAAACTCAATTGCTATATCTTTAGCGCCTTCAATGTTGAAGATCGAAAGTGGTCTAAAGCCATCATAGCAAATTTCGCCATAAGCAAGGTCTGATACCAATAAAATGTTATATTTTTTGCAATATGCAACCATTTTTTCTAAAAATTCTCTTGGAGCAGTAGCGCCTGTTGGGTTATTTGGGTAGTTAATGAAGAACATTTTCGCTCTTTTTGCCACATCTTCTGGAATTGTATCAAGGTTTGGCAGGTGGTTATCTTCATCTTTAAGTTCAATATGATAAACATCAGCGCCAGCAACCCAACTACCACGAGTAAGAACAGGGTAATATGGATCAGGAACAATATTGATATCCCCTGGGCCAGAATATGCCATAGCAATGTTTGCCAGACCTTCTTTTTCTCCAATTAAAGTTTGAACTTCATTTAGTGGGTCAATATCTACGTCATATCTATCTTTCATCCATTTAGCGATAGCGCATCTGAACTCGTCTTTGCCTCTAAAGCTTGGATAGCCGTGAGATTTTGGGTCTTGAATTGATTTTAATGCCGCTTGTACTACAGGTTCTGGCGTTGCACCATCTGGGTTTCCAATGCCTAAGTCGATTAAATCAATCCCCTGAGAACGTGCGTCTTGTTTCCACTCGTCAAGTGTTGCAAAAATGTACTTTGGAATGTCTAGCACTCTTTTTGCTGGTAATATTGTATATTCTTTATTTTGCGTATTCATATTTTTATCCTATCTATTTTTTTCTTAAAAGTCTAATTTGTTTATAAAAGTTATCATATCAAGCACTCCCGCTCGATGAGAAAACTTTTCTTCAACAATTTTTCTAATTTCTTTGGCGTTTTTTTCTAGGATTTCAAAATTTTTAAAACAGTAGTTTAATTTGTCTAAAATTTCTTTCTCATTTTCATAATAGAAAAATCTATCATCAAAAAATTTCACCCCATCACCTCTATAATCACTAAGATGTATAGTTTCACAAGCAAATGTCTGTATTGTTCTATAATTTAGACTGCTAACACCCTGTTCGTTAAAGTTTATAATTACCTTAGCTTCATTTATAGCTTTTGACATGTCATTTTCATTATCTATAAAGCCTTTATATGCCCTTTTAAGCAATTCTTTATCATCATTATTACATCTTGATATCG
>CAYJMX010000213.1:0-1213 GCA_964371485.1 uncultured Gammaproteobacteria bacterium
GGAAAAATGACTGTACAATTCAGGTTGTAAAACCTATGGGAACAGCGATATAACAGAGTATAAAAGCTAAACTTTCTAATTTGAGCAATATATGGTACAATCAGCTAAATTAGTTTTAAAAATCAAAGGAGTAACAATGGCGCTAGCATCAGACATCAAGGATTTAAGGGATAAACTGACTACATTAAAAAGCGAGACACTCAATGAAGACACCATAAAAAACGCTCTTATTATGCCTTTTATAAAAGCCCTAGGTTACGATGTGTTTAACCCATCTGAGGTTAAAGTGGAATATGCCACAGAAAACGAGAACAAGGTTGACTATGCGGTTTTTAAAGACAGTAAAATCACAATGCTTTTTCAATATGACAAACTAGAAGGCGAAACAAGTGATCAACTAGCTCAAAGCTTTAATACACTTGATGTAAAATTTGCAATTTTAACAAACGGAATAGAGTACAGATTTTTCACAGATGCGGATAAAGATGGCGATTTAGATGATGCACCATTTATAACCTTTAACCTTGGAAACTATGAAGAAGCTCAAGTTGCACAGCTACAAATTTTCACAAAAGAAATGTTTGACATACAAGACGCACAAACAAATGCAAAATTATTCAAACAAGTTCCAAATTTGACATCCATTATAGGTGGAGCATTAGGGGGCGCGTCAACTGTAAACATAGTAAATTCTGTAGTTTCAAAACTCGAGACAATAAACAATCCAATAGTTTCAAACCTTGTAAGTCAGCATAGAGGAACAATAGTTAACACATTAAATTCTTTTTTATCAAACATTGGTAAAAAAGGCTAGTATATTATGTTATAGAGCAAGATAATTAAGGAGAAAAAATTATGAGAAAAATTCTTATGGCTTTAGTTTTAATGATATCCCTTGTGAGCGTTGGATGCGGCGCATCAAAAGCAGGGAGCTTTAAACATGAAGCAGAAGGCGTTACAATCACTGCAACGTATCCATCAGGAACAAAATGGATGGTGGACAAAAAAGCTGGTACGCCAACCATGCGCAAGGGAGACAATCCAGACAGACCAAGATTTGGCGACCCAGCAATAAAGTTTTATGTTAAGGACACCAATATACTTGTTATGAACCAATTCAAGGATAAATATATTAAAGAATTAACAGATCTTCCTGAAAGATCTATTGGTGGCGTTGAAATGAAGGGCAAAAGCATTAAACACGCAAGTGGAC
>CAYJMX010000213.1:1223-2548 GCA_964371485.1 uncultured Gammaproteobacteria bacterium
ATTATGCTGAAGTAGCGCCAGACGTGTGGGTTTGGGTAGAAATTTTTAACCCAGATATGGCTGAAGGCAGCGAAATGAGTAAAATTGTTGATAGCATTCAGTTCAATACTGTAAAATAATTCAAACTTAAATAAAAAAACTCCGGCTAGAAAACTAGTTGGAGTTTTTTTTATGATATTTACGACATTAAAATTTAATAGTATCTTCCGTAATCACGGGGTTTTGCTTAAAGAAATCCACTAACAAATCAGTAGTATTCTTAGGTGCAACTTTTTTGTTTTGCATCTTTAAAAAAGAATAATATCCGTCTTTTCCAGCTGCAAGATAGTCATTGGTCACAACCTTATATATTTTATTGTTGTCGATTTTTTTGACCCTATTATAAACTTGCAGATAGGCATTTCCGTGCTTTTTTCCAGCATATAAGATTTGCTTTAAATATCGACCTTGCAGTTCACCGTAAATAATTTCACCCTGAAACGGCAAAAGTTCAAGAACTTCAGCCTGCGTTATCTTGCCAAGGATATCCTTATTTATTCGAATAGAGCCCGACTGAAGCACTGCAACATCTACATCATCAAAGGGCATAACCATAGACTTTAAAATTAATTGGCCTAAATTGGATTGATTTTTTTCAACATAATTTTGATCACCATTTAAAGTAATTTTTGAATTTGCAACCACTTGAGATTTTATAATTTCGACATCTTTATTAATTTTTGCAATTTTTTGTTCAGTCGTAACATCGTGCAAGACTTTACTATCAAGAATTTTAACCCTATTGTCAACCACTTTTGTTTCTGTATCGACTTTTAAAACACCGACATTGACACCAAAGCTACCATGATGAGCTATTGTAGTAGAGTTAACATTGCTAAAGTAATCAATATGGTCGTGTCCACCTAGGATTAAATCTACGCCATTGAGTGCTTTTGCAATCAATTTGTCATAGTTAATTCCGCAGTGCGATAATACAATCGCGTAATCGTGCGGGACAGATTTTAAAATTTCATCAATCCTTAATATAGGATCAAAAACCTTTACACCTTTAATGCTTGTCACATTGAGCAAATCCGGTGTAGTGGCACCAATTATTAGAACTTTTTCTCCTTGGAATTCTTTTATCACATAAGGCTTAATGCGTTTTTTAAGGTACCTATCACTGAATTCCACATTGGCACACAACATTGGAACCTTTGTTCTTCTTGCGATTTTCCTAAGCCCTTCTTGTTGATCATCAAATTCGTGGTTACCAAGTGCCATAGCGTCAATTTTTGCATATTTCATCAATTTAGCCATTTTTTCGCCTTTGTACAAGGTGTAGT
>CAYJMX010000214.1:0-2535 GCA_964371485.1 uncultured Gammaproteobacteria bacterium
TTCTAAATAATTCTAGTTCTCTATCTTGAGTTTGCTTAAACATAAAACCACGCAATGGTTTTAAGGCATTATCAAGTGCTGCTTGTTGTGTGATTTGATTTTTGATATAAGGCTGATAAGCCGTTTCGTTTATTTTTGAAAAAGTCGGTGACATTACAAAGAAGGTCAAAATTAGCGCTAGACCGATAATAACTTGACTTGGTGGAAGCGTTGGCGTACCAATTGCCTGACGAGTAAGCGCCAGCACGATAACGATTCTTATAAAAGCTGTTGTCATAATAACAATACTAGGCGCTAGTGTAAGAATTGTTAAAAGGATTAAAACCTGTACGCCTTGAGTGAATTCAGCAGGCGTGTTCGCTTGAGTCATTCCAACATTTACAGTTGGAAAAGAAATATTTGCATACGATTGCATAGTGGTTAGTGCAAAAAGTCCAAACGCGCTAAGCAGTCTTATGAAATTTTTCATCTCCTCCTCCTTTATAAGTGGGTTTTACTGAGCAAAAACTCCCATTGCTCTGAATTTATTGTATCTATCGTTTCTTAATTGTTCACAATCCATGGTTTTGTACTCATCAAGAGCTTTAACAAGTTCGTTTTTAAGTTCTAATGCCATAGCTTTAGCGTCATAGTGCGCTCCGCCAGTTGGCTCTTTAACAATAGTGTCAACAATGTTGAATTTTAAAAGGTCTTCACCAGTAATTTTAAGCGCATTAGCCGCATCTTTGGCGCGGTTAGCATCTCTGTATAAAATTGAAGCACAACCTTCAGGTGAAATTACTGTGTAATATGCGTGCTCTAAAATCATAACTTTATTTGCAACAGCAAGCCCTAAAGCTCCACCAGAACAGCCTTCGCCAGTTACAACAGCGATTACTGGAACATTCAATTTTGCCATTTCTTTTAAATTCTCAGCAATAGCAATCCCTTGACCTGTTTGCTCTGCTGCCATACCAGGGTATGCGCCCATTGTATCAATTAAAGTGATAATAGGCATATTAAATCTATTAGCGTGCTCAAACAGTCTTAAAGCTTTTCTGTATCCTTGTGGTTGTGGCATGCCGAAATTGTACTCAAGGTTTTCTTTTGTTGTTTTGCCTTTTTGCGTACCAATTAACATAACATTTCTGCCATCAATTTTTGTTACACCACCAATGATTGCTCTATCATCAGAACCTGCTCTATCCCCGTGAAGTTCAATAAAATCTTCACACATATATTTTACATAATCTGTAAAATTAGGTCTTTGAGGGTGTCTTGAAATTTGCATTTTTTGATAAGGCTCTAATTTGTCATAAAGCTCTTTTTTGTATTCTTGAGTAGATTGCTCAAGTTTTTGAATTTCGTCGTTATAATCCATATTTGTATCCGCACTTAATTTCTTAAGCTCTTCTATTTTTTCTTGCATAGTGTAAATTGGTTTTTCAAATTCTAGTATTTGCATATCCTAATTCCTTGTTTTGCCTAGTTGTTTGAATGTAATTCAATTATTTTTGATAGTTTCTTTTTCATTTCTTCTCTTGTTACAATAAAGTCGATTTGACCATATTTAAGAAGGTATTCAGCCGTTTGGAAATCTGGTGGTAATTTTTGTTTGATTGTAGCTTCAATTACTCTTCTTCCAGCAAAACCTATTCTTGCGCCTTTTTCAGCAATAATGATGTCGCCAATTGTACCAAAGCTTGCAGTAACACCACCAAAAGTTGGCTCACAAAGAACTGTTATATATAATAATTTTGCTTCATTTAATCTTGCAACAGCACATGATGTTTTTGCCATTTGCATCAAAGAAAGCGCGCTTTCTTGCATTCTAGCTCCACCTGATGATGTGAAAACTATCATAGGGATTTTCTGCTCAAGTGCGTATTCCATTGCTCTTGTAACTTTTTCGCCTACAACAGAGCCCATAGAGCCACCCATATAATCAAAGTCCATAACAGCAATTGAAACTCTTTGTCCATCAATTGTGCCAGCACCTGTTATAACTGCTTCATCAAGTCCAGTTTTTTCTCTTGCTTGTTTTTGTCTATCAGAATATTTAGCACTGTCTACAAATTCAAGCGGGTCTTGACCTAGCACATTTGAAAACATTTCTTCAAAGCTATTTTCATCAAGTACTAATTTAATTCTTTCCCTAGCGCCTATTCTAAAGTGATAATCACAATTAGGACAAACTAGATCGTTATATTCTAAATCTTTTTTTGGCAACTGTGAGTTACAGTTATAGCAAAGCATCCAAAGTTTAGAGATTGAATCATCGATTTTCACATCGTGATCCCTTGCTTCGTTCTGCTCTATCTTCCTATTTTTGAACCAATCCGTTAAAGTCATCATAATAATAAAATCCTTATATGAGTTTTTAATAAAAATATTATAATACAAATATAATAACAATGAATTAAAATCAATTGCCTATATAAATTTTTTTAACTATTATTAATATATGATTGGGCAAGTTTATAAAATACATTCTGATTTTTACTATATTAAAGCCGACAAAGAGGCGCTTGTAGAGTGTAAAATTAGAGAAGTTTT
>CAYJMX010000215.1:0-2479 GCA_964371485.1 uncultured Gammaproteobacteria bacterium
TAACGACGACATATAGTAAAATAAGGGGCACAAAATGGACTTTAAAAAACTCATCGCTACAGCATTATGCATCAGCTTTATGCCTATGCAAACTGGACTTGCTGCAGTAATCAGCGGAGCTGGTAACCATGAAGTTCTAGGTAATACTGGACTTGGTGGAGCGAACATCACAAACACAAACAATAGTTTCAACATGAACACTGATGGAAACAATGCAACTCTTGGTGGTTTCACAACAAACACTACAATCACTTGGGGCAAATTAAACGTAGACACTGATCAAAGCTTAAAATACAATACAGCTTCTCATACAATTTTAAACAAAGTTACAGAAGGCTTATCAGTATTCGCTGGTAAAGTATCAAGCACAGGTGGCGGACACGTTATTATATCTAACCCAGCTGGTATGGTTTTAGACGGCGGTACATTCACAATGTCTGGCCCATTAACATTAACAACAAAAGTATATGGCAATGAAACTTATGGCAACTTTGAAAAAGCTGGCAGCTATGGTAAAAAATATAAAAACGACATTACAATAATCGATTCAAATGTTATGGCAAGAGGCGAATTAATCTTATCAACAAAAGACGGTGCTAATTTTAATGGCAATGTTAAAATGGTAGATTCTAACATTGGTGTTCAAAATGGTTTTGAAGCCCTAGATTATATGGAACCAAAATTAACAGTACAAGGTAATGACATTATTGTTAAAAGAACAACATTTAATGCTAAAAACGTTAAAAACAACTTGGTTCAAAGACCTGGTGAAGATGTAAACAAAAATGGCAACTACAAAAAAGATAATTTATTTGACAAAACAACAACAAAAGTATTAGATAATCTTGAAGCTAAATTTGTTGCAAACAACGACATTAAAATTGAAGGCATTATGGCTAATGGCGATGTTAAACTTATCGCAGCAAACAATGTTTCAATTGAAACTGTAGATATTCCTAAAAAACAGCCTATTAAAAAACCTGTTAAAAAATCTGTTAAGCCTATTATCTCAGATAAGCAAGACTCAACTGCAACTGATGGCAAACATCAAGCATCTCAAGAAGGAAGTTCTTCTCAAGCAAGCAGTTCTTCTCAAGAAGGCAGCTCTAGCAAAAACACAGAAAGCTTCGACAATAAAGTTACAGGTAAATTAGTTATTGAAGCAGGAAATAATGCAACAGTTAAAAGCGTAAAAGCTGATAAAATCACTGTAAAAGCAGAAAATAAAATTATAGCTCGCGATTTAAAATCTATAAAGAACTTATTATTAATCGCTCACAACGATAGTGAGATGACAACAGTAAACGCTAAGCGTATTCAATCTAAAGATTCTATCCACATCGTAGGTGACAATGTAAAAGTAAGAAACGCTGATGCTAAAAACAAAATCGTTTTAAGATCAGATGAAACAAAAACAAAATTTGAAAGTGATAATTACACAACAAAAGTTAACGCTAAAGGTGTAAACTCTAAAATAGTTAAACTAATTGGCTTTGACTCTGGTAAATTTGTTGCTCCAAAAGATAGCAAAATCCAACAAGTAAAAGTTATCAACTCTGATGTTAAACTTAAAAAAATGGGCAGAATTTATGAAGCTCAATCAGGAAAACTTGAAGATAAAATCACAGATACAAAAAATACTATTTCAGGCTTACAAGACGACAAATTAGCAGCTCAAGGCACTATTGATGATATCAAAGGCGACATTGAAGACCTAAAAGCAACAAAAGCTAGCCTTCAACAAAAACTTGAAAAATACAAAAGACAAGGCAAAGACAAAAAAGCTGACAAAATTAAAAACAAGTTATACGGCGAAAATGGCGTTAACAAACAGCTTGAAGCTAAATATCAAGAACTAACTATAGCTCAAGATAACGCAGCTGATATCAGACAAGCACTAGATAATAGCTGGGAAAAGCTTAACTCTCTTGAAAAAAGATTAGGCAAGCTAGAGCAAAAGTTTGAAGCAGACAACAGATACATGGTTGTAGAAAAAGACAGAAAAAATATCTTCACAAAAACAAAAGGTGGAATTACAAATGTATATCATCCAGAAGGATATGAGTATCCTACAGATGACATTCTTCCAGAACCAGAAGAAGAAATCATTCCAGTACAATTACAAGGCGACCTAGATAAGTTAATCTCTCAAACAAGAGGTTCAGCTACTAACACACTAATCACTCCACAAGCAGCTGGTTTTGCGGCGGATGATGAAGTTCTAGAAGCATCAAAAGGAAGCTTTATGCAACAGGGCGCTGTTAGAAAACAAGGCAACACAGTTGAAGTAACTAAACGCTACATCGCTGATGCTGGTCAATAAGAAACAGCCAACACAATAAAATTAAACCCGAGTTTAACACTCGGGTTTTTTAATATTAATTTTTGAATATTTAATTCAGCCGCACTGCGATTTTTACTTCACTTGTGGTACGGTGTCGCCCTGTTGGCTTTGCTCATCGCAAACCCTCACGGGCTC
>CAYJMX010000216.1:0-2391 GCA_964371485.1 uncultured Gammaproteobacteria bacterium
CTCTAGTGGTATTTTAAAATCGCAAAGTTTTTTAAAATACTATTGCAAAATGGCGAAAATAGCACAGAAAAAAAAGTGCTACAACATAGCATACAGTTGCCACAAAAACACTATTAATACATCTTTTGAAGACCCTATGTTTATAGTTTCAACAATTGAATTTTTAGAATTAAATAAACCAGAAAAAATTAACGATTTAATAGATTTATATACAAAATTAGTAGAAAAAAATCCTAAAATTTCAAAATGTTTTTATGAACTTGGACACCTATACATTAAAAAAGGCGATAAATTGAGTGCTGTTAATGCTTTTAAAATGGCACTAGATAATGATATGGAAAACCCATATTACATAAACGCCCTAGCCTACACTTATGTTCAACTAGAGCAATACGATAACGCTATTGAACTATACAAAAAAGCACTTTTAATTAATCCAGACAATGAATGGTCAGCTGTTGTAGCTCAAGCGCTGGCGGCTATTTATCATCAGGTAAAAAATAACAGCGAATATGCTGTATCTATGCTAGAATGCGCACTGTTATTGACGCAGGACAAATCTCAAATTTATTTAGCACTAGCAGATATTTATTATGATAATGATGAAATTGAAAAAGCAATTCAATATTATAATATCTCGCTTGATAATAACTGCAAAAATGCCATTGCCTACTCTCGCTTAGCCATGGCATATTGGGAAAAAGATTATATTGATAAAGCAATTTATAATTACACAAAAGCTATAAACATTGACCCACATTATGATGTAGCATATAACAACCTTGGTGTTGTGCAACTCGATGGCATAGGGGACGCTCAATCAGCCCTTGCGTATTTTGAAACAGCCGTTGATATAAACCCTAAGTACACTTTGGCTCATTTTAACATTGCAAGATGTTATCAAGTTCTTGGTGAAAACATTGAAGCAGCAAAGAAATATCAGTTCTCTTTAGCTCTTAATGAAGAGATGCAAGATATGGATAATGAAATGATTCAAGAGGCGCTACACAACCTATTTAAAGCGTAAAATAAAGTAAGCAGATAAGGCATTAAAATGCAACGAATAATTAGATTTTTTAAAAATACAACAGTCAGAATCATAAGTATATCAATACTTGTGCTTTTTGCGCTGAGCCTTTTTATATTCTATGATTTTTACAAAAATCAAGTTAAAAAAGGAGTTAGTTTTTATTATGTTTATAAAGGCGATAAAAGCTATAAAGCCGGCAAAATTCATAACGCAATTGAACTATACAAAAAAGCACTTGTATATCACCCAAAACACTACAAAGCAAGATATAACCTAGCAAATATTTATGTAGTATATGAGGATTATTATAGAGCACTTAATCAATATGAAGAAGCTCTTAAAATAAAGCCAGATTTTATGATAGCAAGAATAGACTACGCTCTTGTTTTATCAGAAGGCACATTTGATCATGATAAAGCTATTAAAGAATACGAAAAAGCCATTGAAAAAAAACCAAAATGGCTTTATATCCCATTTTTTATCAACAACAGAAAAACTTATAAGCTAAATAAAGCTGTTGCAAATTACAACATGGGGCTTGCATACAGGGCAAAATCACTATTGGCTGGTGAAGCACAATATGATGCTAGAGAGTATTTAAAAAAGGCAGTTGAATCATACAAAAAAGCACTTAAAGATGATAAAAATTATGAAACATATTATAATCTAGGGCTAGCAAATCAACTCTTAAAAGAAAATAAAGAAGCAGGGAAAAGCTATTGCAAGGCAATTGCAATCTCTCCTTTAAATTATGAAGCGCACTACAACTTGGCGATATTATTAGCACAAATGAAACTATACAAGTATTCAATTCAAGAATTTAAAAAAGCTGGTTTAATATTAGATGTAGATGGTGACAGCTTTAAAACAAGATTTATCTATGGCGTATTAAATGAAGTATCACAAAAAATGGTCCAAGAAGGTGATTATGACGAGCTTGTCAATGACGACAAGAAAGATAAAGACAATGTGTCATCTGTGGATAATTTAGAGTACTCTCACGGTAAAGTAATTATCACAGATGCTTATGACAAATCAGTTATGAAAAGTTTCAAAACTTGCGCTGGATACGCATTTTTTGAATAAAGGAAATTAAATGGATACAAAAAATTTATACAATTTCATATTAAAATTAACGACAACTTTTGATGAGTCACAAAATGCTAAAGATTTTGTAAAAGGGCTTGAAAATGTCCTTTTAAAGGTCATTAAGCTTGATTTTATAAAAATTTATCTTCTTGATGAAAACACATTTTCTATTAAAGAATTTGAAAAACCTTGGGAAAATGTAATTGATGAAAAAGAAAAAGAAAATATTGATAAAGTTCTGAATTTGGCACTGAACGCTAAACATAGCGCAC
>CAYJMX010000217.1:0-474 GCA_964371485.1 uncultured Gammaproteobacteria bacterium
ATAAATATCTTTTAAATAGGATTTGGCCATACATTAAACCACTTACAATTAAGATTATTATTGCTTTTTCCCTTGCAATCCCACTTGGTTTACTCGATGGTGTAACAGCTTTTGCACTGAAGCCTTATATTGATGTTGTAATTAATGGAAACACATATGACATTAACGGATTTGCACTTACTCGTGATATTTTAGCAAGCCTTATTCCTTGGCTAATTATTGCCTTTGCAATAATTCAAGGGGTTTTAAAATATCTAAATTCTTATCTTACAGAATGGATTGCGCTTAAAATTTCAATTAGTGTAAAAGAAGATTTATATAGAAAATTAGTTTATTTAGATTCAAAATTCTATGACTTAAATACATCAGGACTTGTTATTTCAAGATTTTTCACAGACCCTGACACAGCTTCAAAAACTATTATTGATCAAATTAAAACGCTAATAACATCATTTACTGGCGCGTTTGGCCTAA
>CAYJMX010000217.1:484-2391 GCA_964371485.1 uncultured Gammaproteobacteria bacterium
TTGGCAACTTGCCTTTGTTGGCGTAGCAGTTTTAGTTTGCGCGTTTTTACCAGTAGCATTAATTAGAAAAAGAGTGAAAAAAGTTTCAAATGCCTCAATGATTGTATCTTCAGGTATGACAACAACAATGAATGAAACCTATCACGGAAATAAAATTATTAGCGGATATCAAATGCAAGATCAAATGTATGTTGATTTTAAAGCACAAATCAGAAGTCTTTTTGACTTGTCAATGTCGCTTACAAAGCGCTCTGGCTGGCTATCACCTATAATGTATTTTATAGCAAGTATCGGTATCGCTGTTGTTATGGTTTTTGGAAACCATTTGATTATCACAGAACAACTTACAACAGGGGCGCTGGCAAGTTTCATAACATCATTATTATTGCTTTATAAGCCTATTAAAACATTAGGCAACACGCTTACAAATATGCAAAATGTTTTTGTCGCAATGAACAGGGTTTTTGAATTATTTGATTTAGAACCTGAAATTAAAGATGAAAAAGACGCAAAAGAACTGGCAAACATTGAAGATGGCATTGAATTTAAAAATGTTGTTTTTGAATATGTTGAAAATAAACCTGTTTTAAATGACATTTCTTTTAAAGTAGAAAAAGGCAAAATGCTTGCCCTTGTGGGAAATTCTGGCGGTGGAAAATCTACCATTGTTAGTTTAATCCCAAGGTTTTATGATGTTAAATCTGGTTCAATTTTAATAGATTCTACAAACATTAAAGAATTTTCTCTTAGCTCTTTAAGAAACAATATTAGTGAAGTTTTTCAGGATAATTACCTTTTCTCTGGCACAATTAAAGATAATATTTTAATCGGCAAAAAAGACGCTACACAAGAGGAAATCTCAAATGTTGTAAAACTTGCCCATCTTGATGAATTTGTTTCAACGCTTGAATTGGGGCTTGATACTATTATTGGAGAAAAAGGCGTGACACTATCTGGCGGTCAAAGGCAAAGGGTGGCTATAGCTCGCGCTATGATTAAAAATGCGCCAATTTTAATTCTTGATGAAGCGACTTCAGCGCTTGATAATAAATCAGAAAAAATTGTTCAACAGGCGCTTGAAAATTTAATTAAAGATAAGACGGTTTTTGTTATCGCACATAGATTATCAACTATTCAAAACGCAGATTGCATTGCCGTTATAAACGATGGAAAGCTTGTTGAAATGGGCAATCACCAAGCGCTTTTAAACATTGAAAATGGTCAGTATAGATATTTATATGAGACGCAATTTTCAAAAAATGTTGATGCTTGACTTTAAATCTTGAATTAGTATTATAATAATTAAGCAAGAGCTCAAGGCAAGAGCTCAAGGGCTCAATTGCAAGACAAGCATCGGCTTGTCAGTCATAAAGGCCTCATAGGAGGCGCGGTAAAAATTTAATAGCGCAAGGGCGCATAGCTCAGTTGGTAGAGCGCCTCCCTTACAAGGAGGATGTCGGGAGTTCGAGTCTCTCTGCGCCCACCATTTAAAACGACCCACGAGGTCGTTTTTTTGTGTGCTCCGTTCGACTACGTCTCTTCCCCCCTTAGTAACTTTCGCTCTCAAGAAAGTGCAAGTGTGAGATGGGTATTTTCTCGCTAATCCTTTTACACCGTCGCTTTTATGCTGATTTTAGAGTGTTGAGATGCACCTGCACTTCTGTCATATTACTTTCCCATTTTGTCACTTTTTCTGCACTGTTTTTCCATAAATTTTCTATCACTTAGCCTCAATCGCTAATATATTTTTACTCACGCCGATTGCAAAAAGTGCACCCAAAAAGTGTCTTGCATAGCGAGATGTGTTGAAATGTCTGTGAGATTTGGATGTGGGGGTTGACTTTTCTTCAAACGCAAGCGATGAATGTGTTAGGCGAAGATTATCAGAGGTTTTTAGACACATGAAC
>CAYJMX010000218.1:0-2377 GCA_964371485.1 uncultured Gammaproteobacteria bacterium
TCAGTCCCAGTGTGGCTGATCATCCTCTCAAACCAGCTACTGATCGTCGCCTTGGTAGTCCATTACACTACCAACTAGCTAATCAGGTACAGGCTCATCCTTAGGCGCCGGAACTTTCAAGGCAAGCATTTCAGCTTGACTCATATGGGGTATTAGCAGAAGTTTCCCTCTGTTGTCCCCCTCCTAAGGGCAGATTTCCTATATTTTACTCACCCGTCCGCCACTTTCCACTAGAGCAAGCTCTAGCTTCTCGTTCGACTTGCATGTATTAGGCACACCGCCAGCGTTCGTCCTGAGCCAGGATCAAACTCTCCGTTGTCAGAAATTTATGTCTGACACTCTTTAAAGAGTGATATGACTCAAAATTAGTTGTTGTCCAATTGTTTTTTTTAAAAAAATCAACAGGTATTTGTCGTATTCAATGTAATAAATGTCAATTATTACAATTTGCGTTATTCTATTTTCAATGTTCAGACTAAAAGTAATCTCTTTTTATGTTAATTAAAGAGTCAAAAAAAATTTGTCTTTAATTTAAAAAATAAACTTTCACATTCCAGTTTATTCGTGCGTGTCGTTGTTGTTAACACTGTACTGATTATATTATCACTTGAAGATTCGATGTCAAGCAGTTAATTTTTTCAGTTTTCAAGTCGCAACCGATTGGCTACTCTATTAATGTATAACATCAATATTTTTTTGCAACCCCTTTTTTTAAATTTTTTTTATTATTTACAAAAATTAATAAAACAAGAACTTTAAAAGTATGGTAAGATACTTACTGTAGGCGGGCGTAGCTCAGTTGAATAGAGCACTGGTTTCCGAAGCCAAAGGCCATGGGTTTGACTCCCATCGCTCGCATTTTAAAGGAGAGAACATGAATTACATATATATTATAGGATCATTTTTATTAGGAATTATTATCGCACATGTCATAACAAAGCATGTAGAACGATTAAAATTTGAAGCCCAACATGCTCACATGAAATCAAAATTAGATTCTTTATTATTAGAACATGATAATAAAGAAGAATTTAAAAACATGTTAAAAGAAGAATTTATCAACATGGCAAATTCAGCATTAATTTCAAAACAACAAATCTTAGAAGAACAAAACTTAAAAAATTTAGATTTAAAATTAAACCCATTAAAAGAAAAACTTTCAGAATTTGAAAAGAAGGTTGAAAATTTTAATAAAACTGGAGAAATAAACACTTCTATAATTAAAGATCAAATTGAATCAATTACAAAAGAGAATAATTCTATTAGAATGCAGGCTGAAAATCTAGCCAATGCGATTAAAGATAATGCTAAATCAAGAGGTATTTTTGGAGAGATGATTTTAGAGAACATATTAAAATCATCAGGATTAGAAAATAAAAACGACAACGCACAAAGCGGAATGTATTTAACTCAAACAGGTTTTGTGGATAAAAATAACCCTGATAGTGCCAAGGTTGTACCCGATGCCGTTATATATTATCCAGAAGATGACAAGAATATTATTGTAGATTCAAAATTGTCATTAATAGATTTTCTTAATTATATAGAATCTAATGATGAATCAGAAAAAGAGCTTGCACTTAAGGGGTTTTATAAAGCTATTGAATTAAGAATTGATGAGCTTGCTAATAAATATACAAATCTTGAAGGGTTAAGCACGCCAGATTTTACTTTAATGTTTATACCGATTGAAAATTGTATTAATTATATATATGCAAATCAAAAGGTTGTTGAATACGCCTATAAAAAAAGGGTGGTTATTGTGGGTCCATCATCGCTAATTGCAACACTGAGGGTTGTAAAATACGCTTGGGCACAGAAGAATCAAGAAAAAAATGTTAAAGAAGTTGTAAAACTAGGGGAGAGCATATACTCAAAAGTTGTTGTATTAATTAGCAACTTAGAGAAATTAAATGTGAATTTCTCTTCTGTTCAAAAAACGTTTGCGGGAATTTTCACAAATCTGCAAGGAAGAGGTGGATTGTTCTCTCAAACTCAAAAGCTTAAAGAATACGGCGTAAGCTCTAGTAATAATATAGATAATAAATATATAGAAGATAATATGTTGCTTGAAGAACAAGAAGCTGTTTCAAGTGAAAATTAAATACTACATTTGTAAACAATTGTAACAAGATGTAGTACAAATTCGACAAAAGTAGCAAAGTTTGTGATTTAGTGTAGTTATAGTAAGGTAAACTCCTCTATAAACTCCGTAATACTAATTCTATCCATCACGGCTTCAGTGTAAACTGTAAGGCCGTTTTTTTTATGCAAGCGAAGCTCGAACTGTGACGTGACGCGTCCAGTGAGAGCAAGCGAGCCTGTTGGATGTGAGCATTGGCACAGCGCCGATGAGGCGGTGGGCTTATGCGACACG
>CAYJMX010000219.1:0-2373 GCA_964371485.1 uncultured Gammaproteobacteria bacterium
TATCCATAACGCTTGCCTTATCAGCCACAGGAGCTGCTGGAGTAGAGCCTTCAGTACCAGCTAGTCTTGAATTGTATTGCGCTAGGTATCCATCAGCCACTTCAGCTTTAGCTGGAGTGAACATTGGAACTGATCTTTCATTGCTAGCACTAGCGTAACCTTTAGAAGCATCTGTCATATTGGCACTTGTTGCTTGAAGTAATGTCATTGTGCTTTTTGCAAACGAGTATCTATCATTAATATTGCCTACATCTTCAATAAAGCCTTCAATGTCATCAGAGTATCCGCTAAGTTCAGATTCGTCACTACCTAGCTCTGCAATCAATTTAGAAATTCCAGAGTTACTTGGTAGTTTCATATTTTGAAGTTCAATTGTTATGTACTCGTTAAGAGTCATATCTTTTCTATTGTCATCATTGCCTGCAGAGTACATGTTGTCTAGATAGTTGCTTAGAGCGTTTGAAAAAGCCAAAGCTACTTTATCTTCATACTTTGCTTGGTAGTCATTTGTTTCTTGAACAATTTGATTAGCTTTTTTAGCCATCTCTTCGCTTAGATCGCCAATTTTATCTTCAAGCTCTTCGCGTTTTTCTAGTAGGTCATCAATTTCATCTTGATAGCCTTCAATTTCTTTATTTAATCTAGCAACTTCAGCGTCAATTTTTTCTTTTTGAATTGAATCGTTAAAATATGACTCTGAAAATAAACTTTCTAAGCCTTCTTGTTGTTGCGCACTATTTTTGTTTTCTAATTTTGAAATAGAACTGATAAGTTGATCTATTTGTAGCACCCCTTGCATATTGCTATTAACGTCCATCTTTGTCTCCTTTTATTGAATTTTTAATTATACGACATTTCTCTACTCTTAGGGTATCGTCAGCATGGAAGTGGAACTTTATACTTTTTTGTTTTTTGTTTACAAATTGTAATATTACATTTGTAATTTATAAAAAATGGAGAATTTAAAAATGGTGTAAATAAAAAAACGGCCCTGTAAAAGGACCGTTTTAAACTTTTTTCAAGAGAACTACTTTTTGTTAACAAGCTCTTTGAATTTTTTACCAGCTGAGAAAGCAGGTACAGTTTTAGCTGCAATTTTGATTTCTTTACCAGTTTGTGGGTTGCGGCCAGTTCTAGCAGCTCTTTTTCTTGATTCGAAAGTACCAAAGCCAACTAAAGTAACTTTTTGTCCTTTAGATACAGTTTTTTGTACAGTTTCAACGAAACCATTTAAAACTTCAGCAGCTTCTTTTTGAGTAACTTTTGCTTTTTTAGCAATTTCTTGTACTAATTCTTCTTTGTTCATAATTGAACTCCTTCCTTTATTATTCTGTGATTATAGAGATTTTTCGAGCATGTTGCAAGTACTTTTTTATTTATTTTTTATTTTCTTTTATATTATATAAAGTTTTTGGTATAATAAGACTATGAAAAAAGCAAAAAGATGGTACGAAAATAATAGATATTTATGCGCTTTTATGCGTATTTTAGAGGATTTAGACCCTAATTCTCAATCTGAAGTGGCGCTTGAACTTATGCTAGAAGTTTTAACTTTAATTGATAACGATAAAGAAAAATTTGTTAAGCTAAATGAACAATATGACCCAAAAGAACACAAAAGATGGTATGACTCGAACCCAAATTTACATGCCTCTATTGAAATTTTAAAAGATTTAGACGATTTTGATGTTTCATATTTGATGAACAAAATTTCTTCAACCTTACTAAAATACAATAAGGAACTAGAAATTTAATGAAAAATGTTTTAATAACAGGAAGTTCTAAGGGTATTGGAAAAGCAATAGCTGACGAGTTTAAAGCTCTTGATTATCGCGTTTTTGGTTGCGCTAGGGCGAACTCCAAAGATGAAGATTTTCTATCAATTGATTTATCAAATTTTTATAATGTAAAAATGCTATACAAAAGAGCAAAAGAAAAAATGGGCTCTATTGATATATTAATAAATAATGTGGGACAGTACAAATATTGTCCTATCGAAAAAATGAGCATAGAGGACACAAAGAGTCTGCTAGAGCTTAATTTTCTTGTTCCATATCTTTTAACTTCTTATGTTGTTGAAGATATGAAAAAAAATAAATTTGGAAGAATCATAAATATCGGTTCAATTTCAGCCTCTGTTGGTGAAGCTAACGCCAGCTTATACAGTGCTACAAAATCAGCATTAATGGGCATGACAAAATCTTTGGCACTTGAACTTGCCCAAGATAACATAACTGTTAATCAAATTAATCCAGGTTGGGTGCAAACTGATATGACAAATTCAGCACTAACTGATGAAGAAAGTGCAGAAATTTTAGAGGTTATTCCTCAGAAAAGATTTATAGAACCTGTTGAAATAGCAAAACTATGTAC
>CAYJMX010000220.1:0-2360 GCA_964371485.1 uncultured Gammaproteobacteria bacterium
CGAACGAGCCGAGGCTGGAGGGCTTGCAGAAGTGCAAGACCGCAACGCCGTTTAGTGCGAGTGAGCAAGACGCCTGAGGAGTTTTTTTTATTCTTTTTTATATTTTATTGAATACATTTCATGTTAGGACAAAAGCGCAAAAAATATTATTGTCGCGGTTTTTACAACAAAATAAAACAGGAAAATAATATGAAAATCACCCCAATAAATACCGTTTCGATACGCAAAAATGCTCCGCACGACAGTCGATTACACAGCAACAATACAGATATGACAAACAACGCTACCAATTTAGGCCTTATGCCAGTAAAATCAGATATGGTCTCGTTTGGTGGGGGATATCCTATAAATCAAGAATTATCATCTGTGTTTTCAGCACTTTGCTCTGAAACAAAGAAGAGTAATGGCAGTTCAAGAGTTGTAATGATATCAAGTAGTCCAGAGCAGGCGGACAAAGACCTTAAAAGCTGGCAAGATATACGCAAGATAATGATTAACGATTTTTGGCTATTTGAAGATAAAAACATAAAAGGATCGCTTTTAATACACGGCGGTGCATTCGGCAATGCCAATATTGTAAACTTATCAGATACCCCCCTTATGGCAAAACATTGGATTAACATATTCCCAAAAAAGCACAAAAGAGGAGACAGCTTATCGATGACAAGTTTTGATGAAACAGTTTTTCATCAAAGATTCAATTCAAAATTTGGCTCTTTTGGTAGGGAGCTATACGAAGGAAACAAGCAATTAAAAAAAGATATACTTTCAAAAGTAGAATTACACGAATATTCTGAAGCATTCAACAAGGGTATTACAGCGGATGTTAAAGACAAAACCATTGAAAAACCATCAAACATAAGTGGCAGAAGCGCAACTGCGGATAAACCAAACAAGTCAAGTGAAACAAAGGTTGTAAAAGAAAATCAAATAAGAAGCGCAAAGCAAATAAAGACAACTTTTGGTGATATAGGCGGCCTTGATGATGTCATTAAAAAGCTTGAAGAAACTGTTTTGTTTCCAATTAAATACCCAGAAGCATTTGACGTTAAAAGCCATGGGGTCATTTTGATGGGCCCTCCTGGGACGGGCAAATCACTTATAGCAGAAGCACTTTCAAATGAAGCTGACGCGCATTACATCAAAATGAACGGTTCAGAGTGTGAATCAAAGTGGGCAGGGGAAACAGAGAAAAACTGGAGAAAAGTTTTTGATGAAGCAGTTGAAAAACAGCCATCTATTGTATTTATAGATGAATTTGATTCAACAGCAAGAGTACGTACCTCAGATGATAATTCTCGTAACGACGACAAGACAGTAAATCAAATCCTTACCATATTAAGTGACATTGAAAAAAATGGTGATAACGTATTTGTAATTGGCGCGACAAACAAAATTGATATGCTAGATCCGGCCATAAAGCGCTCTGGCAGATTTGGAGTACACATTGAAGTGCCACTTCCAAGTGAAGATGGTTGTAAGAAAATATTAAAAATACATACAAAAAATAAAAAGATAAGTTCAGATTTCAATACAGAAGATTTTGCAGGCGAACTGTTCAAAAAGAAATGCAGTGGCGCCGATATAGCCTCTATTGTTGAGCAAGCAGGTAAAAATTGCTATGAAAGAACGGGCATTTTTGACAAAATGAGAAATTCTACATTTAAAATGACCGATTTAGATGAGGCAGTTTTAACAAAAGAAGATTTTGACAGCGCCCTTGAAACTATAACAAAGCCTGAAATTTCAGAGCACAAGAAGTCTGTTTGCGGATTCAAAGCATAACATCTAAAGGTCTACTTTAAACTGTATTTCTCCTCGACACGCGTTAAGAAATTATCATACAAATCCTTAGGAAGATGATAAACATTAGATGAACTGCTGCCATTATTGTCAAATTTTTTCTCAAAACCAATGTGCTCGTAAAATTTATTATTAGAAGAATACAGCATAACAGAGTCATACTTCTTCTTTTTTGCAAGCTTTACAGCTGAATACATTGCAAGTTCGCCTGAGCCTTTAACATTTGAATCCCTTAATTTGCCTTGATAAGACTCAATTTCAGGAGCACTTTGAAGTACATCGATAATTAGATGCGACTTACCAGTTTTTGTCCTCATTAATCTTAGTGTCATAATTGCAGTAGCAGACTCATCAAGACAATCGCCAATATCCAATCGCTCAACTGCAAAAGTTGCTTGAGTGCAATCAGATCTTGCAATAATTCTTTTAATTCCAGCAGCATAAGATCGAGGATTTTGATTTTCCCATTTATCCAAAAGTAAAAAGAGCTCCTCTGTGTCCTGACGTTCCAGATGGCTAACCTTGGCAGACTGAAGAACGAACTCATCTTTATCGTT
>CAYJMX010000221.1:0-919 GCA_964371485.1 uncultured Gammaproteobacteria bacterium
TCCCACTCCAACATTTTTAATCTTAAAGCTTGAACTTACTTTTGCACCCAATCTATCAGAGATAAAGCCATATTGCGCTCCAGATAGATAAAAATTAGGTGTTTTGTTGTACAGTTCAACATCAAGATTCAAATCATCTTTTTTATATTTTGACTTAAGAGAAAAAGAATAACCAAGGGCATTTTGATTATCTTCTAAAATATTTCTAGAAGCAGAACTTGCAAATAGTGCTGACAGTTCTAAATTATCACTAAATCGATACTTTAAAGAACTCATGCTTGTTGCACCCTGCATCAAATTTGAGTTGCGATATGTACCCATATTTAAAATAGAATTATTGTTATAGTAATTCTGCGCCCAAAGTGCATCTTTGTTATATGAGATTAAATTATCAAAAAAAGTGTTGTTTTGAAACACTAATTTATCACTCAGCAAGCTTTCATAATGCGTCCCTAAAACAAACTTTCTGCTATTCATTTCATACAAATAGCCATCTTGGGCAAACAGCCGATTACCAAGGCCTGATATACCTGCAACAACAGCCTTTTTAGCTACTCTTCCCTTAAAGCCCATTTCGCTCGCAAAATTATCTTCTATATGCTTTGTGTAGAGTAAAACTTCGGTTTTATCTTTTTTTAATTCTTTAAGCTCAATTTTTTTTGCATCGTTTTTTAGTAACTCATAACTTGATACAGAGTAATTCCCGTCATACGTACTAAGAGTCGAGTACAACTTGTCATCAAGATAAATATTAACCAGACTATCCGCATCCACCCTGCCTTCAAGGCCAGTAAAGTCTTCTTTTTCTGGATTGTAATCACAAAACTGAACACCTAAAAGCTGATTTCCAACGATGATTTCATCATTATTAAACCCAGTTGTAGAACCTATCTCATAATGAATCTTATTTACCTTATTT
>CAYJMX010000221.1:929-2342 GCA_964371485.1 uncultured Gammaproteobacteria bacterium
AAAATTTAGTCCAGAAAAATTAAATAGTTCATCCTTATAAGAATTTGTTGAAAAACTTGATTCATAATCTCCACCAAAAGCTTCACCCTTAAGGGTTAAAGTGTTTGAGTTTGAAAAAGTCATAGTATTATTTACTATATTTTGATAAATCATACTTGCACTATTTGAACTTATATTATTATTCACAGCAATAGAATCTAGAGTCACAAGACCTTTTTCTTGTGGAATCGCTACGTTTTTATACGCCCCAACGTCACTTATTTCTTCAGACTTTTGTGCCACAGGGACATCCTCTTTTATGTAGCTTAATTTTTTTTCTGTCATTATAGCAATAGACAAATCTTCTTGATTTAGCTCAATCTGCTCGTTAAATATTTTTTTTAACAACTCTAGCTCAACGTACAGCTCATTTTTCACATTATCTATCATGCCAGCTTCTTGATGAATATTCCTGCGATCAGAAAGCCTCACCCCACTTTTATAGACATAATTTTTATCGATTTTTATATCTGAAAATGTAATTTCTTTTTTAGAATGATTAATATCATATTTTATCTCTAAAATATCAGCAATCTGCTTTATTGGCAGGAGAAAATCGCCATTTTTACTTTGCACAATTTCAACGTCAAAATAGCTTGAATTGTTTACGCTCAAAAATGTAACTGTAGAGTTTTGCGCCTCGATTGCCTCAACTTCAAGGCAAATTGAGCAACAAAAATAAAATAAAATTATAAAAATTTTAAATAGTTTTTTCATATGCTCTCTAATTGCTTATGGGCTTACTAAAGTTAGTGTCACTTGTGCCTGATAATCCCCTGGTGAATCCGCCACAATTTCATAGTGCTTTGCGTACTGTTTTGCCCTAGATTCCACAGTAAAGTCTGATTGATTATCTACTTTAATGCGCATTTTTTTTGTTCCATCATTGTTGTCAACAAAATAATTAGAAGACTGCTGTGGCGAATTTCCTTCAAAAGCATAGGTAATAGCATTAGGAGTTATAGCTCCCACAGTATTTGTTATTATCTTTGTATAAGTATCTAAACTTGGCCGATTATTAGCATTTGCCAAGATTATGTATGGGTAAACACCGGCAAGAAAAATTGCATTTTTTTCTCCAGCGCCATCTATGCTGACCGTTGCATTTAAATCTAAGAGTACGTTTTCAATGTTTGTTTTTACATTAAATACTGATTCTAAAATTGAGCTTAAATTACCAGTTTCTGGGTCTATTGAAGTGCTCACTACAGCTTGGAGCGCATTAATGTTAGCGACAGGTACAATAACTGTTGTCAGCGTTTGACTAACACTATTAGCACCCCACGACATACGTGGGATACCAAATAGCATTAATATTAAAAATAATTTTAATAATTTCATTTAATTTCCTACGGCTGTGTGGCGCATAATTTT
>CAYJMX010000222.1:0-2310 GCA_964371485.1 uncultured Gammaproteobacteria bacterium
AGGCATAGGCATCTTTCAATTAATTTCAGCCGGAGGCTTGGGCATTTGGTGGATAATAGATTTAATTATGATAGTATGTAAATCTTATGAAACCAAAAATGGCGAAAAGCTTGTCTAGTGCTTGCTTTTAAACCATTTTAGTTATTTATCATTAATTATTTTACCATTGGAGGTATATTATGAAAAATTTCTTGATATTTTTAGGTGGAGGCATTACAGGCTTTATACTCGCTGTGTTCATTCTAGTGGCTATTGGCAAACAATATAATCCAAATCCCGATCTTGTATTCTTTGATGAAAAAGCCGCTTGCGTTACAAAAAAACCATTAAAAGTTTTTCAAGCACTTGAAACTGGCTATGCTCTTGCAAGGCCAATTCGCACTATTGGCAGCTACGACATGCCTGAAGACCCTGTAGTATTGCTTGCAAACAGTAACAATAAAACTTATTATGATGATGAAAGAATAACCATTCCCTATGGTAAATGCGCTAGGCAAGTTGGCACTTATAAGTATGAAGCAAAGAATGGTAATCACAAAACTGTTCCTATTGTAGAGATTATGAATTAATTAAATGACCATTATATCTATTTAATTATCTAGCACACAGTGCTTAGAAAATAACGTGGTGCCATCATCCGCCCCATTTTAAAAAATAGCTCCCAATAGGAGCTATTTTAGCATGTAGCAATATTTCAATAATTCTTTTTTAATTTCTTTATGCATAACAATCCATTCTATTAGTTACACATTGTAACATGTATCTAAAGTTTTTATTCGTCTTGTCGTTATAATAACCATAGTATATGTAAATTCAAAGGTGTGTATTATGAATGTAAATCGTAGTGATGTTGAAAAAATGCTAAATTATCTTAATGGCAATTCTCTTTTTCAAGGGGAAGGGCTTCTTGATGCGTATGATATGAACGTAGATGGCATTACAACGTTTTTAAACGGCGGCAGTTATGCCAACAGGCAAATTAACTATGAAGGCTCTCAAATGTCATTAATTGACGCTACAGCGGCGTCTTATGATAGTGAAATGGATTTATACATAGCAGAAGTATTGCAAAATGTGTTTGGCACAAACGCCCTTATGAGTGAAACATTCGCCAATCCTGCTATGGTTAAAAAATTAAAAGATGAATACAATATTGTTATTGAACCTGTAAGTAACACTGACGGCAGAGCGTTCAACGTTTCTTTAGTTGATGAAGATGGAAAAGTAAGAGTTGATGGCAACAATAAAAAAGCCAGCATAGTATTTTCCGATTCATTAATTCCTGATGGTTACGCTCAAGGTACAGAGTACAATATGTCATCTATTCTTGATCAAATGGGATACGAGTGTGTTTCAAAAGCGGATTTCATTGGAAAAGAAGAAGATTATCAAAAAATGCTTGATCAATATATGACAGGCTCATTCTCAGATGCGATGCAGTTCTTATCTCACAGTGGAAATGGAACAAATTCTGGTAATCCACTATGGGATGATATGGAAGCTTCAAAAGTTGAAATAGAGTCTATGATAGATGAGTTGCGCGAATATCAACTAGAGATGCTTGAACAAAGTGAACTTCAAAGAGAAGAGCGTGAGAACAAGCGTGAAGCCATTGAAGAGTACCATAGGGTTTCTATGTCGATTTTATCTCAAGATGCTGATGCTAGAGAAAAAGATGATGAAGGTAACCCAATTAGCCTATCAGATTTACTTGATAAAGCAAGGCTTGAAGTAGAAGAAAAATACGACGTAAGTTTATAGATATTTTTACGTGTCATAAGAAAAATAGGCTCAATCACAAGGCCTATTTTTTTTATATTAAATACTAAAAAAAGGTCAATATGATAAAATTTTTATAGATTAGTATGAAAATTCTCTTCACATTCGCTCCTCAATGGATGCCTATAAGTCCATATTTTGCCCTTGCAACACTACTAGGGCAGTTTCGTGATACAGATTTTCAAGCAGAAGCTCTTGATATAAATATAGATTTTTACAATCATATTTTAAAATCAAAATATGTTAAAAAAGCGCTTGAAGAAGGGATTCAAGCCTACATTGATGCTAAGGAAAAAGTTAAAGAATTTTTTGTATTAAATAAACCCTTTGAAGATTACTCTCTTGAAGAACAGATTATGATATCTAAAGCTTCAATGATTGGGGAATTTAGGGCGAAAAATCAAAATAAATTTGATAATTGCATAGCTATGATAGATAAATCTGTTGAAATTTTTAAATCAAAAGAATATTTTTATAAGCCAAAATTATACCTATCAGCTGTGAATAATATAAAATTAGCGCTTGAAATTT
>CAYJMX010000223.1:0-2306 GCA_964371485.1 uncultured Gammaproteobacteria bacterium
TTCATATGCTAAATCCTAGAACACTTGAATCTGATGCCAGAACAATAATGCAAATGGAGAAAACAAAAAAGAAGGGCGCCCTTAGTACTTCAATTGTCACAAAAGAACACACAAACACGTACTGCTCAAGAAACTATGGCTTTGTGCTAGATTCAAGAAATTATGACATAGCAACAATGTCTGCAAGCAATTTGAGCACAGGTTATGAAAAAGACTTTGAAACTTTTGTAAAAATCATATCCTCAACTGGAATTACCTCAAGGTTAAACTACAGATACAAATTTCAGTCGCAAGCAACTGCTATGAACAATAAAATTCACTCTGATGATTATGCAAAATTGTTCAAATTTATGCATAATATAACTCATATGTCGCAAATAAAAGATGAAAAAGAATATAATTTTGGCAATTTTACAATCACGGGGAAAGATTTAAAGTTGATTTTGCAAGAAACTCAAGACAAAATACTTGATAAAAGAGTAGACTCGCACAACGAAATTGTCGCCTTTGGCCCTTGCGTATCAGGTATTATCGCAAAAGAAAATGATATATCTAAAATTCCGCAATGCCTTCTTGATATAGCGCAAGAGAAAAACTTACCAATATATTTAGTTGCAAATCACTAATTAAGTTAAAAACAACTATATACAGCAGTTTTTTTGTGTTATTGTAAATTTAATAAGCAACGCTTATCTTTAATGTAATTTTCTTATGCTCAACTACATTTCAGAAACATAGAGCATTTAAGGGGAAATTATGACAGAAGATTTTAACATAGAAAACGAACAAATTAGCTTGCAAGAAGATGATACAGAAGGCTTTAATGGCCTTGTAACTACAGATGAAGTTATGCGCGCCATAACTGATATGGGCTTTATTAAACCATCGTCTATTCAAAAAGAAGGCATAAAAGAAATAGTTCAAGGCAACGATATTATCGCAAAAGCGCCAACTGGAAGTGGAAAAACGGCAGCATTTGCAATACCAACAATAGAGAAAATTGATTTAACAACACAAGACAAAGATGTCCAAGCCCTTATACTTTGCCCAACAAGAGAACTTGCCATTCAGGTACACAAAGAATTTGAGAAACTGACTAAATACATTGATGATATAAATGTGGTTTCAATTTATGGTGGACAAAATATTGAAAAGCAATTTGGCGCACTGAAGCGTAATCCACAAATTGTTGTAGCTACACCAGGCAGGCTTATGGATCATTTAAGAAGAGAATCAATCAAGCTTGATAAAATGCATACAGTGGTGCTTGATGAGGCTGATGAGATGCTTGATATGGGCTTTAGAGAAGATATTCATACAATTCTTGAAACAACGCCAGAGAACAGACAAACAATATTGTTTTCTGCGACAATGCCAAAAGATATTATCGAATTAACAAAAAAATTCCAAAAATATCCAAACATTGTTGATGTGACAGACAACCTTTTAAACGCGCCAGACATTGAGCAGCAATATTTTACAGTTAACGAAAAAGACAAAATCGAACTTTTATCTAGAATTGTAAGCTTATATAACCTAAACATTGTACTTGTTTTCTGTAATACAAAATCGAATGTAGATAAAACAGTCGAAACACTTAAAATGAAAGGATTTCAGGCGGACGCTATACACGGCGATATGAATCAAGCGCAAAGAGAAAAGGTTATGGGCAGATTCAGAAAAGGTAGCGTAAAAATCCTTGTAGCAACAGATGTTGCAGGTAGAGGCATAGACGTTAAAAATATTGATGGCGTATTTAACTATGACCTTCCAAGAGATGATGAGGACTACATCCACAGAATAGGCAGAACAGGCCGTGCTGGTACATACGGCAGAGCATTTACATTCTGTTCAAAAAAACAAGTGGCAAGCTTAAAAAGAATAGAGCGCGCTAATGGCATACAAATTACAAAAAAAGAAAACCCAACTTTTGAAGAAATAGAAAAAATTCACACAGAGGGATTTTGTGAGAAAATTCTTGCCATTGTTGAAAACGCGAACCTAGAAAAACATAAAGAAACAATTGAAGACCTTATGTCTAAAAACCCTGAAATGCAACTTATTGATATTGCAGCAGCACTTTTAAGGCACTCTACATCTAAAGAAGGTAAAAAAATCGACAGAAATGTTGTTATTCAAGAGGTGAATGAAGGCTCATCTGAAGGCAAGAAAAAAAGATATGGAGATAGAGATAAAAACAGGGGCAGAGGCCGAGATAGAGATAGAAACAGAGGCAAAAGCCAAGATAAAGACGCAGATAAGGGCGCAGACAAGAATAGAAACAGGGGTCCAAAATCTGGTGGCAA
>CAYJMX010000224.1:0-1941 GCA_964371485.1 uncultured Gammaproteobacteria bacterium
AACAAAAAATCGAAAAGCAGAAAAAGCTGAAGCGAAAGACAATTGCGAAGTTTAAGGAATATTTACCACAAGAAGATATTAAATTTATTGAACACCAAATTATAAATGAAGTTAAAAAGCCTGAACCAAAAGAAAAGCGAACGGTTTTAGGGCGACCGATTTTTAAGAATAATTTTGAAAAATTTGAATGGCTGATTGAAAATGAACCGCAAAATGAGTGGGTTCAAGAGTTTCAAAACAGCCGTGAATACAGGCTAATGAAAGGAGATTAAATGAAAAATAAATTTGTGCGAACGCGAAATGTACGAAATATTATTGGGCTGCTTGAAAATTTGCAAGCAAAGCCTGAGAATGTGTGCAAAATGGGGCTGGTGTATGGCGAACCAGGGCTTGGGAAGTCGCAGAGCGCGCTGTGGCTTGCAAGCAAGTATGATTGCGTGTTTGTGCGCGCGACAAACAAGATGACGACGCGGTGGTTGCTTGAGGAGATTGCCAAGGAGTTGGATGAGATTCCGAGATTTTTGACGGCAGATATTTTTAATCAATGCGTGTTGGCGCTTACTAAAAGCCCTCGCCCAATTGTGATTGACGAAGTCGATTATCTTTTGAATGATTTTAAAAACATCGAAACACTCAGGGATATTCACGACAAAACCAAGTGCCCTGTGGTGGTTGTGGGGATGGGCTTGGCTCATAAAAAGATTGAAAAATTCAGGCATTTGTTTGACAGGTTCACTGAAACCGTGAAGTTTGAAACCTTTAACCTCGCTGATGCTAAGGCGATTGTTGAGGAATTATCAGAGGTGCCGTTTTCAGCTGATGCGATTGAGATTCTGCACAAAAAACATAACCGATTTAGGCAAATAATTCGTGCGATTTATCAGTTTGAACAGATTGCAAAAGAGAATAATTTGGCTGAAATCACAGCAGAGATTGCAAAGGAGGTGTTAGGTTAGTGGGCAATTTTTAAAAGCACAACGCCTGAGATGATTAGCACAATTGCAAGCAATTTTAAGAGGCTAAAGCCGTCGCCGAAGAATAAAACGCCGATTGCAAATGTGCCCACAGCGCCGATTGATGTCCAAACCGCATAGGCTGTACCCATCGAGATTTGTTTTTGAGCCATAAATAAAAAGACACCACTGATTATCATTGCAACAAGGGCGAAAGCACCCCAAAAATATTTATGCACAGGTGTGGATGCAACGCTCGCAAGCTTTATGCCCAACGGCCAGCCAATTTCCAATATTCCAGCTATGAGTAAGTATATCCAGCTCATAAAACGATGATAACACAAAGAAAGGAATTATTATGTTAGAAAAATTAGCGAAGCGATTAAAGCGATTTCGACTTGATGAGGTCGAGTTTATTCTTGAAAAAGATTGCCAAAAGGAGGTTTTAAATCTCTTGAAACAGGGTAAACTGTGTTTGCACGGTGATGTTTATGAATATTTGAGCGAGCGAAATCAAGCGTACAAAATTTCGTATTTTGAGCTTAAGGGTGAAACACAAATTAATGTTGCTCAAGCGGTTGAGATATTTTTAAAAAATCACGTTGAGCATAACTGCAAAGAGTGGACGAAAAAGACTTATATTTCGATTTTTAAGACGAATATTTTGCCGTATTTTAAAGGGTCGATGCTGTCAGAGCTTGAGATGAAAGATATTTTGGAATTTAATGAGTGGCTAAAAAGCAAGCAGTTGAGTGATTTAAGGACAAAAAACACGATGGCGCTCTTAAATCAATTGTTTAAATACTTCCAAAACCAAGGTGTGATTGATAAAAGGTGCGAATTTGTTGTTAGGCGGATAAAATAAGGAGATTTTATGATTGAATACACGAAAATTGAAGTGGCGGAGCGGATGTTTGTCAAAGAGGGCAAGTCGATTCAGGAGATTTTTATGAATACGACGATGTCGAGGCGGACGCTTTATTATTGG
>CAYJMX010000224.1:1951-2288 GCA_964371485.1 uncultured Gammaproteobacteria bacterium
AAAAACGCGAGCAGGAGCTGTTTGAAATCAAGGTGCGTGAGAAAAAATTGGCTGAGGATATGTTGATGCTCGCTGATAAGCTTGCGAATAAAATTGCCAAGGACATTGACGAGAACAAGCCATTGTCGCAAAATGATACGTTTTTGTTTATGAATTTGTTGAAGCTGTCGCCTGAGGCAAGAAAGTATGAAAATCTTGTTAAAAGCCAAAGCGAAGAAAAGAAGGTGTATAAACCCTGCACTCCTGAGACGATGTATATGATTGAAAAGCAATTTTTGGGGATGCACCCCGATGATGATTCGTTGATGCCTTAATCTTTAAGAGAAAGAAAGTTTTT
>CAYJMX010000225.1:0-2256 GCA_964371485.1 uncultured Gammaproteobacteria bacterium
AACGCCCGCTAAATCGCCAAGAATTGGTAGTACATCAGCCAATATAACAATTGGAGCTAAGATCATGTTTAAACCAGTGCACACTAGGAAGATTCCTAAGAAACGTAGCGCCCAAGCCATAAAGTTGTTTTGTTCTTTGTCGGATTGAAACATTGATTCAGCACTGTGTGTACCAACTTTTATGTTGTGATAAGATTCACCTTTTTTTGTTGTATATTTTTCAAATGTGTTTCCTTTGACCTTTGCAATTACTGAAACATCGGTGTCTGGTGTGTAGAAATATGTAATTTTTACATCACCTATTTGTGGAGATGCTTCATTGGTGCCAACATAAATTTTATTTTGATCAATATGTACTAAATCGCTTGTTAATGTTGCCCAAGAAGGGTTTTGTGCTATCACTTTTGTTTTGATTTTTAATTTCATTTTTAATTTATCAGCATCTGGTAATTCATTTAGTGATAATGGGTCGTTTACTCTAATACCTTTAATCATAAAGTCTTGGAAGTTATATGCGCCAAAAGCTACATTTTTAGCATTCCACTCTTGCGATTTAACTGGATAGCTAACTGTATTATGATGACCATCTTGTCTTTTAAATCTTGAAGAATCCACAGCGCCACTTGTCCACTCTTTGCTGTATGAATAAGTTTTTGTAGTCGTTGTTGAGCCGCCTACATTTTTTTCAGTTTTTGCTGATTCATCTTCAACCCATTGGTAGATCTCAACTTCTCTTGATAAACCGATACCCTTGTTTGATAATCCGATTTCTTCGTCCGTTAAGATGTCATCGGTTTTTGCCATACCCGTAGCGTGTACCAATTTTCCATTGTATTGTGCGTCGATTGTCTCGATGTTATCCATCATAACAGCAGCACTTTGAGCATCCTTAATCGCTCCGGCTCTTTTTACCGTTCTGCCTTCATTCCAATACAACAATATTGTTGCAGCTACAACAAGTAAAATACCCGTTACAATTCCCTTAAAGGCATTGCCTAATCGTGACATCCAACTTTCATTTGTCACTTCCGTAAAATTGTCGTTTGACATATTTTTCTCCTTATTAACCTCGTAATCCAATTTAAGTTATATATAAAATATCATATTTTAGAATTATTGTCCAACTTAGAATTTGATTTTACATATGAATCAATAATTGATATAATGTTGCAATATCATAGGAGAAAAAGATGAAAAAATTTTTATTAGCTACATTATGTGCTATCTATTTTACCTGTCCCGCGCTTGCGATGAATGCCGTTGAAACAAGAATCTTGAAAGATTACAATAAGGGTTTAGAAGAACTTAACAGCTATGATTATAAATCAGCCACTAAGGCATTAAAATTATATACTGTAATGGTCGCTAGAAAAGACTCTCAAGAGTTAAAAGATGCCGCATTTTTGGCTTATTTTGACTTCTATTGCGATAATGCAAATTCTATTGAAATTAAAAATCAGACGCAAGTCGAAAATGATTGGGATAAATATCAAAAATTTTATAATAATTATGGTTATTCGCTGTATGGAACAGATGGATATACTGGTTTAAAAGTCAATTATGAATTTTTAAATGAAAAATTTAAGGACTATGTTTCAAAAGACTGGATTTCATATTTGAACTTTAATCAAAAATTCGACGAAGTTGTTGATCCTAGTTGGGTTAATAATTATGATGATTTAAGATTATTGATTATTCAAATAGAAGATATTGCAAAAAATACAAAAAATGACGAGCTGAAACAAAAGGCACAAGATTATTTTATTATGTGTATAAATAGTTATGTAGGCTCATCAGAGCTTGATTATTCTTATACTGAGGATGGCACAGTTAAAAAAGAAGTGCTAGATAGCTATAAAGTGTTTCTTAAGAAAAATAAAAAATCAAAATCGTATAAGGTTGTAAAAGCCTGCTATGATTATTTAAAGAAAAATAAATTCGTAGCAGACTACAAGTATAGGCAATTTGTACAGAACTTGATTGAAGACGGTAATTCTTATAATAAATCGTTATTATTTTAGTGAGTAAAATTGGAGTACTTATAATGAAAAAACTATTTGTTGCTATTGGTGCATTAGTTATATCACAATCTGCATTTGCCGTGGATTTGACTATTATGCACACATCTGACATACACGGGAGAATTTCTCCAGTTAAGTATGAAGGTGTTGAAAATCGTGGCGGGTTAGCTAAGCGCGTTACCTATTTTAATCAAGTAAGAAATGATGAAAAAAACGTATTAATGCTGGATTCAGG
>CAYJMX010000226.1:0-2217 GCA_964371485.1 uncultured Gammaproteobacteria bacterium
ATCACTTTTTAAGAAATCAAAATTTGTTGTAAAATAGTCTATGATTTTATCTGTATCTTTAAAATCACCCGGGTTTGATTTGACTTTTTTTGATTCAAGCATTTGACTGTGAATTTCAATAATATCTTCTTTTTTGATTTTCTCAATGTCATTTAGTGTGCTAGAGTAACTGTGAGAGTAATAATGCCCCTTAAATAGGTTTTTTATAAAGTTATCAGTTGCGATAATTCTTGGAATATCGAGTTCAGAGATTATTTCATTTTTCGTTTTAAAAATTTCTTTTTCTAGTTCTTCAAATGTGGAGTTTAAAATTACATCTTTTAAAATATCAAGCGCTAAATCAAAGTCTTCGTTTAAAAACACAAGCCCGATTTTTAAATAGTCTTGCTTTGCTTTAATACTCATATCAATGGCGTTATTTTCAAGCTCTTCTAAAAGTATTTTTGAACTTCTATTTTTTGTTCCACATAAAAGTAGTTTTGTGTATATACCATATAATCCACTGTATTTTTCCACTTTATCTATTTTAAAAAATACATTAACACTTGTTCTTGGCGTTTTTTTGCTGTTTTTTATTAAAATTTCAAGTCCATTTTTTTGTACAAGTTGCATTTAATCATTCTCCTTTGGAAGTAAAACGCTTATAGAGCAAGCATTTGGGTCTAAGTATTTTTCTATTGTTTGATATAAAAAGTCTTTATCAATAACATCAAGATATTCTACATATTTTTCAGCTAAGGCTAAATCCTCGCAAACGCTCATATAATAGCCTATTGAATCTGAAATGTCTGAAACAGTTTCTGTTTCTTGCGCGAAGTTTGTTTTTACATTTTTCTTCGCCTTTTTAAGCTCTTCATCGCTAATGTTGTAAAGATTTTTAATTTCAGCTTTTATTTCATTAATAAGTTCATCTTTATGTTTGTGATTAAAAAGTGCCTCAATAAAGAAATTGTCGCCATCTTTTAGTGAATAGTGCGATGTATCAATTTGAAAAACATATGGCTCTTTTGTTTCTTCTATAAATTTTCTGTGTAATCTTGAACTTTTTCCTTCGCCAAAAATTACAGAAATTAAATCTAGCGCTACATTTTCTTTTAAATTTTTAGCGCTGTCACATAAAAATCCCATCATAATATATGCCGTGTTCGTGTCGCCAAATTGTTCAAAATATGTTTCTTTTGTGTTTTTAGGTTCAATAATTTGTGGGTCCATTTCACATTTTTTGATTGATGAAAAATCTTTGAATATAAATTCTTTTTCAATTTTATTTAAAATCTCTTCATCATTAAAATCGCCCACCACAACTGTTGTAAGGTTTTCAGGAGTGTAAAAAGTTTGATAATATCTTTTTATTTCTTCTTGAGGAATTGAAGCGATTATCTCGCTTGTTCCTATGACATTTCTTTTGTATGGGTGATTATCATACATGATTTCATTTAATTTATAATATACTTTTCTGAAATTTGAATCTTGCCCCATTCTGATTTCTTCAAGCACAACACATCTTTCGCGCTTGTCTTTTGGTTCAACTTTTCCAAATTCAAAGGCTTCCCCAATTTCTTCTTCTGTAAGAAGTGGGTCAACCATCATATCAGCGTGCATATGCAGTGCTAAATCAAAATTAATTTTAGGAATAGTCACATAATAATATGTGTAATCCTTCCAAGTGGCAGCATTAATTATTCCGCCTTTAGTTTCAAGAGTTTTATCAAAAACGCCTGCTGGATATTTTGTTGTTCCTTTAAACATAAGATGCTCTAAAAAGTGTGATACACCACTGTTTTTTGAGTTTTCATTTATTGAACCAGTCTTTACCCAAGTGGCAATGTTTGTCATATTCCCTTCTTTGTGGGCTATAACAACACTGTGTCCTTTTGAATTTCTATATATATTTACTGGTTTTGTTAAATATGGGTAGTTTACTTGTTCAACTTTTTTATAATCGCTCATATTTTCCTCTTATTTTAAATCTGGTCTTAAAATGATTGCCCCTTTTAGGTATTGATGTTTTATCTCGTCTTGTTTTTTATCTGTATTGACTGTTATTAATACCCTTAGGCACATTTTAATTGAGTCTTTAACGCTCATTTCACGATAGCACATCATTGGCACTTGTTCAAACCCACTACACTCTCTTGCGTACTTTGCTGGAAATGCAGCGTCAATTTCATCAGTTACTGTAAAAATTGCAAATGAGATATCTTCTGTATTGATATT
>CAYJMX010000227.1:0-2213 GCA_964371485.1 uncultured Gammaproteobacteria bacterium
ATACCAGATGCGGCTGTTAGGCCTTTTGGCATAGAATCAACAAAGTTAGGGTCAATAATAGCCATATTAGGTGTTAGAGCGTAATCAGCTAGAGGGTATTTAATGTGAGTTTTATCATCAGTAATAACTGCAAATGGAGTTACTTCTGAACCTGTACCAGATGTAGTTGGGATTGCAACCATCATTGCTTTTTGACCTAATTCAGGTACTTCACAAATTCTTTTCTTAATGTCCATAAATCTCATAGCAACATCATCAAATACTGTTTCAGGTTGCTCATACATTAACCACATAACTTTAGCAGCATCCATTGCAGAACCGCCACCAAATGCGATAATTACATCTGGTTGATAAACATTAATCATCTGCATTGCTTCATCAATTGTAGATAATGTTGGATCTGGTTTTACATCAAAGAAGATTTGGAAGTCTACGCCAACTTCTTCTAAAACTTTAGTAACGTTATAAACAGCACCAGAGTCGAATAGGTATCTATCTGTTACGATAAATGCTCTTTGTTTTCCAGCAAGCTCTCTTAAAGCAAGATCTGTTGCACCACGTTTGAAGTAAACTTTTGGTGGTATTCTAAACCATAACATATTTTCTCTCCTTACTGCTACTGTTTTATAGTTTAACAAGTGTTTTACGCCAACGTTTTCACTAACTGCGTTTTTACCCCAAGAACCACAACCAAGTGTTAATGACGGCTCTAATTTGAAGTTGAAGATATCGCCAATAGCACCTTGAGCAGCAGGTGAGTTGATTAAAATTCTACCTGTGTGGATTTTTTTAGCGAATCTGTCGATTCTGTCAGTTTGTCTTTCATCAGTGTATAAAACAGCAGTGTGACCAGGGCCACCAGCGTCAACTAATGTGTAAGCGATTTCAAGTGCTTGATCGAAGTTTTCAGATTTATACATAGCAAGAACTGGAGAAAGTTTTTCATGCGCGAAGGCTTCAGCCATTGTGTAGTCAGAAACTTCACCAATTAATACTTTAACATTTTCATCAACCTTTAATCCCGCCATTTCAGCAATTTTTGCAGCACTCTGTCCAACGATATCAGCATTTAATCTACCATCTTTTAAAATAGTTTTTCTTACTGCATCTTTTTCTTTTTCATTTAATATATAAGCACCTCTTAATTGGTACTCTTTTTTAACTTCATCATAAACGTCTTGTTGTACAATAACCGCTTGCTCAGAAGCACAAATTACACCGTTATCAAAAGATTTTGACATCAATGTATAAGAAACTGCCATTTTAATATCAGCTGTTTCATCAATAACCACAGGAGTGTTTCCAGCTCCAACGCCTAATGCTGGCTTACCAGATGAGTAAGCAGCTTTAACCATTCCAGGACCGCCTGTAGCTAAGATTAAATCAATTTTAGGGTGATTCATTAATTGGTTTGATAAATCAACAGATGGCTCATCGATCCAACCAATGATTTCTCTTGGAGCGCCCGCTTCAACAGCTGCATTTAAAACGATTTTTGCAGCCTCAATCGTGCATTTTTTCGCTCTTGGGTGTGGCGAGAATATAATAGCGTTTCTTGTTTTTAAAGAAATTAACGCTTTAAAAATTGCAGTTGAAGTTGGGTTTGTAGTAGGTACAACACCAGCTAGAACGCCAATTGGGTCTGCAACTTTTTTAATACCATTTACTTTATCTTCTTCGATAATTCCACATGTTTTAGTATTTTTATATTTATTGTAAATATATTCAGAAGCGAAATGGTTTTTGATAACCTTGTCTTCTGTAATACCCATGCGTGTTTCAGCCGCTGCCATTTTGGCCAGTGGAATGCGGGCTCTGTTTGCTGCAAGTGCTGCCGCTTTAAAAATTTTGTCTACTTGTTCTTGAGTAAAAGTAGCAAAAACTTTTTGCGCTTTTTTAGCTCTTGAGATTAAAGCATCAAGGTCTTCAGCGTTTGCAACAATTTTAAAATCAATTGCTTGATCTTCATTTAATTGTTCATTTTTCTCTGTCATTTTGTGTACTCCTTTTATTTATTTTTATTCGTGATTTATTTCACAATATGGATATATTCATAATAAATTAAAATATAAAATTTTGCAAGTGTTAGTTTGAAAAGTTATCTTAATAACTCTTTACTTTATAATTTTTGTTTTTTTTAATAAAATAAAGACGGTAGAAATATGCTAAATACAATATCGTTAACTGAAATATATATGATTCTGGGCTTTGGC
>CAYJMX010000228.1:0-1956 GCA_964371485.1 uncultured Gammaproteobacteria bacterium
TAACAGGCGCAATATTTTGAATAGCATACACAGTATATGTAGGATCCGTTGAATAGGTTTTAATGTTGCTCACTCGACCAAATTTATCGACTTCAAATGAAAATTTAAAAACAACGCCCTGTGGTAGTATAGGAAGTTTCACATCTTGCATAATTTGATTCTGCAGATCAGATCTCCACTTGTTCCATAATATTTTATCAGGTTCAGCTATTGGGATATTAACAACACTAGTTGGAGTATCCTGTTTTTTAATTACAACAGGCTGTTTAACTTCTTTGGCTTTACTTTGAACGATTGTTTTTTTCTCAGCAGGATTTGATTGACTTTTAAGTGCGATTTGCCTCTGTTGAACAGCTGGATTTTTTTTGGTAATCACAACTTCTTGAATTTCTTCGCCTGCATCTTCTTCAGGGACAATTTGAAAACTTGAACTATACATAACAAGTTGTGTATGCATTTTTGGCTTCACAATCAAAATACAGATTGTGATTAAAACAAGCAATAAAACAAATATATACAGAAAACTTCTACTCAAATCGATTAATCTCTATCAACCTTTGAAATCAAGTCTTCACACGCATGGATTTGAAACTTTGTCTGCGAGAGCATAAAAGTTTCAGCAATAAGAAGTGCAGTTGGAACAAGTGCTGCAAGTGCACTTAAAAACATAGCACTTAAATCGCCTCCCATTTCTTGCATAAAATAGGATATGTTCATGAAGAACTCTATAAATATGATGGAGCCAGCAATAATTAATGAACGCCTCATCTCAATATCTAACTTCTTCACGCCTTCTAAGCCATAGATTTCTACACCGTGTTGAGAATGATTACTAAATCCGTCTTTCTTTAAGACATTTGAAGCTAAAATTTTCTTATTACATAAAAATGCATTTACAAACATAAAAAATGCAAACACGATTAAAAACGTAGCAAGTACCAAGAAAATTGGGCTTAATCTGAGACCAGAAATTCTTATCCAACCTGCAGCTTCAGGAAAACACATCGCCAAAGTATTTGAGACACCATATGCCAAAAACGGAGCAGTCAAAATACCAAGAATTATTTCACCCACAGATTTTATTTGAAGCATAAAAAGCTTGTCTTTAATTTTATTAATTTTTGAATTACTAAGATTGTTGATAAATCTTTCAATCCACTGTTGATACTCTTTTACTACATGCTCAAAGTCTTGGCGATACTCGTATTTATCTAGTTCTTTTGCCAATTCAACACTGTTGCTCTTGAAATACCCGCAAGCAATAGCAAGGGTTATACAAGAACCAACGAAAAATAATGACATTAACACTGCAAATAAATTCATCGAACCTGCAGACATATAATAAATGACATTTATGACATAAACAGCGAGGAAAAAGAACATTGAAACAATAGTAAGAGTAGCCTGTGGAGCTTTTGATGCCACTTGCTCTTGAGATTTATTTTGATAATACAAGAACATTCCCTGTTTCAACATTAGCGCGATACCGTATATAACCGCACTATATACAAGCACAAACTTCATATTGGTAGGCATTTGGATTATACTTGGAGCTTGCTCTAGTGGAAGTCCCATTAGATAATTACCAACACCAAATCCCGCAACAAGCGAAGCAAAGAAAAGTGCCAAATGAAGCACTATTCCAGTTTTTGAATTCATAGAAATTTTATGCTTTAAATCGTTAACGTGGTGTGAAACCTGTTTTATAATTGCAACTCGTGCTTGTTCGATTTGAGTTTTTCTGTTTTCAATTTTCAGCCTCAAGCCAGCATTAACATCATCTCCGTATAGTTCTTGAATGTCTTGTTCAGAAAGATTTTCTTGTGCGACACTTGTGTGAATCATACCTTCTTCAAGTCTAATTGAAATGAACTCATCAGAACCATCTATCATAATTTTGCACATTTTTTCAATTTGCATTTTATAGTCATGAACACGCTGTCCACCTGTAGTAAT
>CAYJMX010000228.1:1966-2183 GCA_964371485.1 uncultured Gammaproteobacteria bacterium
TTTTCAATTTGCATTTTTTTAGGTAGTGCAGCACCTTTAAATAAAAACTTCTGATTAGCATATGGATTAAGCAAAAACAGCGTGTTAGTTTGTGCGTCAAATTGCAAAGTCAAAATATAATCAAATCCTAGGTCTAACTTAAAATCAGAATTTGTATTAGATAAATTAACTAATTCCTTGCCGGTAAATGTTTGCTCTTTATTTTTTGTTGTTATTG
>CAYJMX010000229.1:0-2161 GCA_964371485.1 uncultured Gammaproteobacteria bacterium
TTCCAAAACCTGAAACTGACACAGAAGACGGCACTACAGATGAGGGAACTACAGAAGAAGGCACAGAAGGCGCATCAGCAATTTCAGCTGCTCAAGAAGCACTAAGCGCCGTGTTTAGTCCAACTGCGGTATCTAAAATAGATGCTTTATTAAACTATGCCACAGATAAAATCGGCTCATATATAAAATAATCGACAATAAAAAATAAAGACAATAAGTTAAAAAGTTAATATATAAAGGAGAAAATTAATGTCACAAGCTATGAACACAGCTATGTCTGGAATCAATGCTAACCAACTTCATTTGAATGTTGTATCAGACAACATTGCAAACATGAACACAACGGCAGTTAAAGAATCAACCGTGACTTTTCAAGACGTTTGGTACCAAACAAACACAACTGGTACAGCACCACAGGCGAACATTGGTGGTACAAACCCTTATCAAATAGGTGTTGGTACAACAGTATCGGCTATTACAAAAAACCTTGAACCAAACAACATGAACATTACTGGTAAAACAACAGATATGGCTCTTGCTGGCTATGGTTTCTTTACTGTTCAAACTGAAGAGGGTGACGTGTTGTTAACTCGTGATGGCAGTTTTGACATTGACGCTGATGGAAACTTGGTTACTTCAGAGGGTCATAAGGTATTAGGGACAAACAACTCGCTATCTGGTAAATCAAGCACAATTCCAATTCACATTCCGCAATTAATTCAAGGTGGAGCGTACGCTCAACCCGTGACACAATTCTCTTTAAAATCAGTGTCTGATTTAAATAACGCACAAATTACAAATGGTGATTTCCACATCACAACAAACAACGCCGATGGTACAACAACAACTCATACAATTAACGTTCACGCCGATGGTGATGTTAACGCTATGATTAATGGACCAAATGGTATTAATACACAATTACAAGCACTAGGTGCGGGTATTGAGTGTACTATTGTAGATGGTGGTTTTGAATTTGAAATTACTGATACCACAAACATCAATTCTCTAGAATTTACATCTGGTGAATCAAACTTTGTTCAGCAGTGTGAATTATCACTTCTTGGAACAGGCACAACATACACTTCAACAACAATTGACTTTAGAGTAGATGTAAGCGAAGGTACTGATGTAAATTCAGCTCTTGCATATTCATCAATGTCTGTTGGTACAAATGGTGTTATTGAAGTTAGATACTCAAACGGGGATTCTATCACTGTATATGAAGATCCAGTGGATCAAACAAGAATATTTAAATATACAACTGCAATTGGTGTAGAAATTTTAGGTCCAGATGATGTTAATGTTAATCAATCTGTTTTAGTTCCAGAGAACTTACAAATCCAGTTTGCAAACGTACAAAACCCAGAAGGTCTTGTGGCACAAGGGGCGAACTTGTATAACGTTGGTCCTAATACAGGTGATATCATTTTCTCTCAAGGGAATGCTAATGGTATCGGCTCTTGTCAAACAGGTGGACTAGAAGCTTCAAACGTTGACTTAGCAAGACAATTCCAAAATATGATTTTAGCTCAAAGAGGGGTTGAGGCGAACTCAAGAATATTTGACACAGCAAATAACATCTTAGGAACGCTTGTTTACCTAGGTAGAGGCTAATATTAGCCTATAGCTAAATAAATTTAAAGCCCTAGATTTTCTAGGGCTTTTTTAATTCTATTTAATCACTTCAATTTCGCAGTAATCGTTTAAATATGGCATATGATCAGCTGAAATAACTTCTCCAGGGAGTAAAACACAAATCCCAGGGGGACAAAGGGCAATAACCTCTGCGCAAATTCTTCCAATTGAGTCTTCTTTTTTAATACGTTCTTTTGGGCTAAAGTACGCCTCTCTTGGTTTTAGCGTCACTTGAGGCCTTGTAAGTGGCATAAATTTAATGCTCTCAAGATATGCTAAATCGTGATATTCACTTTTTGATATAGCTCTTAAAGCGTCTAATAGAGCGTCAAAATCGTGTTTTTTATTACCAATGTTTGATAATATTAAAACGCCTTCATCAGATGCGCTTTCAACTTCAATGTTGAAATCAAGCTCTAATATGCTCTCCAGACGGTTGCCAGATAGGCCAACAACTTTTAAGAAAATTTTAGTAACATCAAAATTAAATACATTTGATTGACCCAAAACCCTTACCTTATCT
>CAYJMX010000230.1:0-2155 GCA_964371485.1 uncultured Gammaproteobacteria bacterium
AAACTAGCACTTTTAGCTGGAACATAGCTGCCCATTTGAGCTAGGATGCTAATTATTGCGCATTGTTTTAAATATGTAGATTTGCCACTCATATTTGTGCCAGTAAGAATTTTAAAATATTTTTCATTAAGCACGCAATCATTTGGCGTAAAATCTTTGTTTAATTTCCTTACAACAGGGTGTTCTCCTTGTGTCACACAATATTTTGGTTCAATGCAAGGTTTTGTGAAATTATATTCCTTTGCAGTTTTTGATAAAGAATAGGCGCAATCAACAGTGGCCACAACGTTTGCAAACTTCCTTAAATTTGATGTGAGCTCTTTAGAGTATGATTTTAGATTATCAAAAATCTCTTGCTCAAGTTTTTGCACAATATGTGTTTGAGAGTTGATTTTCTCTTCAAGTTCAAGCAATTGCGCTGTAGCAAAGCGCACAAAAGTGGAACTTTTTTGTTTAATAAGATGAGATTCAATATCTATCATTAAAGCAAGTGGCACTTCAAAATAATGACCAATAGTAGCGCTAAAGCCGTATTTAATCTTTTTGCCCACCTTTTTTTCTTCTTCTTGTTGTAATTTTTCAACAGCATTTTTATAATCTGATAATTTTTTTCTTGCAAAATCAAGCTCTGCGCTAACATCATTATTAATTGGATATTTTAAATAATTTATTTCATTTTCCTTTAGACAAAATGTTTTTGATAAAATTTCACTAAAATCTATAAGTTGATTAATGTCATTTTGCTCTAGTTCTATTTTTCCTTTTAATTTTTCAAAAATTTCTTTAGAATTATGAATTTTAAATAGTGATTGAGCGATTGAAATAAATTCTTTATAGAGAATTGAACGGTTAGAAACCTTGGCACTAAGCCTTAAAAGATCGCAATAGTTGTCTAAAAATTCTTCAGTTTTTCTACTTAAATCTTCGTCTTTTAAAAACGTTTCAATTATATTTTGCCTGTTTGTAATTTCAACGATATTTGTTAAAGGAGAATTAAGCCAAAGTTTTAAAAGCCTTGTGCCCATTGATGTTTTAGTGTTATTTAAAAACCAAAACAATGACCCTTTTTTCTTAAAATCACTCGCTAGCCTTGTAAGTTCAAGTGCTCTTCTAGAGTTAAAATCCATAAAAAGATATTTTGAAATTGAATATTTTATCTCATTTTCAAGCACAAGGGGCGATTTTATGTGTTGCTCTTTAATATATTCTCTTAAAGTATTACCTGCTATTTGAGCTAGTTCAAAGCCTTTTTTGTTGGTTAATTTAGTGTTTTGTTTGATTTTAAATTTTTTATTGTTTGATGTAGTGTTTAAAAATTCAAAAAGCATTTCCTCTTTATTTACAACTATTTCAACGGGTCTTAGCCTTGTAATCTCTTGAGCTATCTCATTTTTATCCCCATATGTTATATAAATATCCCCATGGGATAAATTTGAATATGAAAAGCCATATTCTTGTTCACTTTTTATTATTGAACAAATTATATTATTTTTGTCTGATTCTAATAATTCCTGCTCATAAATTGTACCTTTTGTATAAATTCTCTCAATTTCTCTATAAAAACTGCCATCTTCATTTTTATATTCTGGCGCTTTTATAATTTTTATATCTTTATCTATCAATTTTTTTATATATAAATCTATACTGTTTATAGGCACACCAGCCATAGGTACAGCTTTAATTTCACCATAATCTTTTTTAGATATTGTTAAATTTAAAATTGAAGATAATAAAATAGCATCTTCAAAAAATGCCTCAAAGAACTTACCCACTTGAAATAACACAACTCCATCTTGATGCTTGTGTTTAATATCAAGATAATTTTTCATAACAGGTGTGGTTAAATCGGGGTTAATTTCAATTGATGTTAAGTTATTATATTCATTCATTAAATTATGATAGAATAAAACTTGTAAAAGTAAAGAGTGGATTAAGGAAGTCACAATGGGCGGATGTTTAAAGAGCATATTTAAAAAAATAGTATTATTAGTTTTGGTTTTTGCGTTCTTTTTCTTTGGAGTGCACAAGTTTATAATTAATAAATATAAAGAGTACACAACTCCAGCTAGAAGCGAATTTGTAAAATCTCAAATGGTTTATGGTGATTTTACCCTTGTCCCTAGCGATTATCAGCTTACGCGCTCAATTAACCTTT
>CAYJMX010000231.1:0-2150 GCA_964371485.1 uncultured Gammaproteobacteria bacterium
AATTTTATTTCTTAATTCTTCCATAGTCTTTATAAAACAATAATATAATATAATTTACTTTTTTTTACCAAACGTAACAAAATATTAATATATTTTATTTGACATTAGATTTTGTTTTAAATATTATTTCTTTGTACCCAAGACGGTTGGTGACTTTAGAGTCTTAATTTCCAATCTAGGTAACAAAAATTAAATCAAAATAATTTTGTTATGTTTTGCGTGTACGTTTGTGTCCCGCAAATTTTTTATTTAAGGGGCAAAATACATTAGAAAGGAGCAAAACAAAAGATGTCAACAAAAGCTTTTAAAAATGAAAAAGTTGAATATTTTAAAAGTCAGTTTGAAAAAGCTAAAGTTGCTATAGTTACAGACTACCGTGGTTTATCTGTTGAAGAAATCACAAACTTGCGTCGTAGCTTGCAAAAAGATAATTCTGATTTCACTGTAATCAAAAATACTCTTTGTAAATTAGCAACTAAAGGTACTGATTTTGAAGCTATTGAAGCTTTATTACAAGGTCCTAACGCTATTGCGCTTGATGGTAAACTACTAAACGCTGCTGATGCTAAGAAACTTGCTGAAATGCCTACAAAAGAAGAGCTATACGCAAAAATTCTTGGTTCAATCAATTCACCAGCATCTGGTATCGTTTACACTGTCAATGGCGTCATGAGCGCACTTGTTAGAGCAATTGATGCTGTTGCAAAGAAAAAAGCATCGTAATTAATTAGAAACTAAAAAAAACAATAATAAAGAAAGTGAGAAAAAAATGAGTAACGTACAAACATTATTAGAATCAATCGAAAAATTAACTCTTATTGAAGCTGCTGAACTAGTAAAAGCAATGGAAGAAAAATTCGGCGTAAGCGCTGCTGCTCCTGTTGCTGCTGTTGCTGCTGCTCCTGCAGCTGCTGAAGGTGGTGCTGAAGAAGCTTCTGAAGTAACTGTATTCCTAGCTTCTGCTGGTGCTAACAAAATTCCAGTATTAAAAATCGTTAGAGAAATTACTGGCTTAGGCTTGAAAGAAGCTAAAGATCTAGTTGATGGCGCTCCAAAAGCTATCAAAGAAAACGTTAAAAAAGAAGATGCTGCTGATATGAAAGCTAAATTAGAAGAAGCTGGCGCAACTGTAGAATTCAAATAGTTAACAGCTTTTTTAATAAAATTAAAAGCCTTTGCTTGCGCAAGGGCTTTTTTTTTGCAAGAATAGAGTTATGAAAAATAATGATAAAAAACCACTAAAAGTCGCTTTCCCGCATATGGGTACTATATCTATCGCTTGGGCGGCAGCATTGCGCAAAATGGGTATTGAACCTTATATTCCACCTTATACAAGTAAAAAAACATTGTCTTTAGGGACAAAAAATTCACCAGAGGCGATCTGTCTTCCTTATAAGTTAATCCTTGGAAACTTTATGGAAGCTATTGATGGCGGTGCTGACTATGTTGCAATGATTACTTCTCCTGGAATTTGTAGACTTGGTGAGTATGGAAAAAGTATAAATTCTGTACTTGAAGAGCTTGGCTATAAGACAAACTATATTGAGCTTTCTTTGTATGATGGCTTTCGTGGCATGATAGATTTTCTTGTTAAGTTAACGGGTTCAAAAGACTGGGTCAGAATTATAAAAGCCTTAAATATGTGTGTTAGAAAAGTGTTTGCAATGGATGAGTTGCACAATTTCTTGTCTTATCACAGGGCACGTGAGATAAAATTTGGTGATAGCGAAAAGGTTTATAAAAAGGCATTAAGATTGCTTGATGAAGCCAATAACACCAAAGAAGTTAAAAAAGCTTTAAAGCAAGGAGTAAGAGAATTATCTTGTGTTGAAATTGACCCTAAGAGAGAAGTTTTGCACGTTGATTTAACAGGAGAAATTTTTCTTGTATTAGATGATTTTTCAAATCAAAATATAGAGCGTGAACTTGGCAAATTAGGCGTTCAGGTTCGTCGTAGTCTTACCATCTCTGGTTTTCTTCGCGATGCCATTATTCCTAAAATGTGCAAACGTGGCGAAACTCACCTAGAACGCGCTTATAGAATGGCTAAGCCATATTTAATGCGTGACAATGGCGGTGATGCGCTTGAATGCATTTCTGATGTCATGTACGCATCATAAAAAGGGAAAGACGGCTTAATTCACGTATCT
>CAYJMX010000232.1:0-2149 GCA_964371485.1 uncultured Gammaproteobacteria bacterium
TTATTGCTACAAATGTGCCGGATTCCACTCAGTATGAACAAATCGTATCAAGTGTTCCAGATAAAAAAAGTTTAAAAGCTCCAAAGCTTTTTAATAAATTAAAAAATAGGCCAAGCGCTTATTATTCTCTTGATAATCCTGAGTGGACAATAGTTGTTTGTACAACTGAAAAGATGACAAACTATACTATTGATAGAGCAAGATTTAGAATACTTTTGGCTCTTGCACTGTCTGCCTTGTTTATAATTGTTGCCGTTGGCATATACACTTATCATTTATATGTAAATATGCGTCAACTCTTTAAAGGTATAATTGCCATATCTAAAGGTAGCTATGAGAGAAAAATTAGGCTTTTAAAAAGTGCATTCACCCCGTATGAGATTGTTTTTCTTGCAAAAGAATTCAACTATATGGCAAAAAAACTCAACAGTTCTTATAATGATTTAACTGAGAAAAACGCAAGGCTTGAACAGTTGGATGATTTTAGAAAGAGCCTTGTAAGTGCCATAAGTCACGAGTTTAGAACTCCTCTTACAAGTATTGTTGGATACACAAGCAGGCTTATGAGATCTGACATCAAAGTGGATGAAGCCACACAGAAAAAATCTTTGCAAGTAATAAAGCAGCAGGCGCAAAGGCTATCTAGAATGGTTGATGATTTGCTTGTGGTGCCAGAAATTGAAAGTTTTACTTTAAAGCTTGAAAAAACAGAAGTGCATTTGCCAGAACTTATAGAGAATTCTGTGATTTTTACAAACGCGTCAAATGTACAAATTGATTGTGATATTGAAAAAGATATAAAACTGCCATATGTTGATCATGACAGGCTTGAGCAGATATTAATAAATCTAATTGATAATGCTATTAAATATAATATTGATCATAAACCTATTGTCATTAAAGCGTTCAACCATGATGACAAACCTTGTGTGAGCATTGTAAATAGTTGTGTTCAAATTGAAGACGATATGAAAGACAAGCTTTTTGATAAATTCATAAGGCTTGACTCTAAGCTTACTAGAACAACTCGTGGAACGGGGCTTGGGCTGTTTATTGTAAAAGGTTTGTGTAGGGCGATGAAAATCGATATCGAGCTTGATATTAAAAACGAAACTTTTGAGATAAAATTAATATTCAATGAATACGTCTAATAAAAAGCCTGAATATTATATGAAGCAAGCAATTGGGCTTGCCATGCAGTCTGATAAAGATTTACCCATTGCTGCTTTAATTGTAAAAGATGGTGAAATTATTGCTAAAGCGCATAATTTAAAAGAAAAAAATAACGATGCTCTGGCGCACGCTGAAATGTTAGCCATAAAAGAAGCATCAAACACTCTTGGCACTTGGAGATTGAATGATTGTGATATGTATGTAACACTTGAACCTTGCCCTATGTGCGCTTGGGCGATTTTAAATTCAAGAATAAAAAATGTATATTTTGGAGCTTATGACTCAAATTATGGGGCAATGGGATCAAGGTTGCAATTAAAAGAACTTTTATTTTCAAAAATAAGCATCTACGGTGGGATACTAGAGCAGGAATGTAATCAGATTTTAAGGTCATATTTTGAGGGGATTAGAAAATGAAAGACTACCTGAATTCCCTTGTAAAAAAACACGAAACTGCCGATTTTATTAAAAATGACCCTGTTCAATTCGCTCATCTTTATAAAAATAAAAATGACATTGAAATTATAAGTTTCATTGCCTCTCTTCTTTCTTTTGGCAGACGCGAACAATTTATAAAAAAAATCTATGAAATTATCGATATTATGCAAAATGAGCCTTATGATTTTGTGAATAATTTTGATATTAATTCAAACTGCTTTAATGGTTTTTGCTATCGTTTTATTAAAGATGCTGATTTAAATCTGTTTTTCTCGCTTTTAAATAATATGTATAAAAAAGACAAGATGTCACTTCAGGAGTTGTTTTATAACTCGCATTCAACCGATAATATGCTCAAGGGTGTTTGCAATTATTTTTATAAAAATATTTCCCATGCCCCATCTCAAGGTTTTCAGTTTTTAGTTTCAAAGCCAAGTTCAAAAGGAGCATATAAAAGAATGAATATGTTTTTAAGGTGGATGGTTCGAAAAGGCCCTGTAGACTTAGCTTTATGGGATTTTATCTCACCTTGTGATTT
>CAYJMX010000233.1:0-2123 GCA_964371485.1 uncultured Gammaproteobacteria bacterium
GGCATAATACCTTTTTTGTTGATGTCTATGCCATCTGGTGTTAAATATTTTTGAATAGTAATGTGCATTGCTGAACCACCAGGCAGTTTGTTTATTTCTTGTACAAGCCCTTTTCCAAATGATTTTTTGCCAACAATAACAGCCCTGTTGTTGTCTTTTAAAGCTCCAGATAAAATCTCGGAAGCACTTGCTGAACCACCATTTATTAATATAACAATTGGTCTGTCTGTAATTATTTTAGATGTAGCACGAGTTGTATCTTTATACCCATCTCTATCTACTGTTGAAACAATTACTTGAGAAGATAAAAGCATATCCGCCATATAAATCGCATTTGTTAGTAATCCACCAGGGTTTGAACGAAGATCAACAATAATGCCATCTTTAGAGTGGTTATCAATTAATGCCTTTTGAAATTCTGCTGTTGCATTTTTGCTGATAAAAGAGCTCAATCTTATATATCCAATGTTTTCTGGTAATTTTACAAATTTTGGCGCTTTAGTTGAAACAGATTTTATTTCAATTTTAGCTCTTGTAATTGTATATAGTTTCGCTGGTTCCTTGCCTCTTTTTACAAGCAGTTTTACTTGAGTGCCCTCTGGTCCTCTAATTTGATCAGCAGCAGCATCAACGGTTATACCTTTTGTACTTTTGCCGTTAATTTCTAAAATTTCATCTTCTTCTTTTAATCCAGCTCTCTCTCCTGGAGTGTCTTCAATTGGTGCTATGACAAGCAATTTGCCATCTCTTACTCCAATTTGAACCCCAATTCCTTGAAGAGAACCCTGAATTGATTCAGACTCCTCTTTAAAATCTTTTGGATTTAAAAATTTTGTATAAACATCGTTTAAGCTTGAAACCATTGTTTCAATTGCAATATAGGCATCTTGATCATCTTTTATTACATCGTCATATTTATGACGCCATCTTTGCCAATCTTGATGATTGTTTGTTTGATCAACAAATTTTGAATTCACAAGTTTCCAAGCCTTATCATAAAGCGCCTGTGGGCTTTGAGCAAGGGATGGGTTAGTAATTGTGCTTACATAAACCAGTGTAAACATTAGGATTGATATTATAAATTTTTTGTTCATATTGTTCATTCTTCCTCTTTGTTCACATTATAGCAGAGTCATATATTTTTTGCGAAGTTTTAATAATAATATATTTTTCCTATTTTAATTTTGGCGCTTATAAAGTAAAATAAAGCTTATGTACAATTTAAATAGAAAATCTTCAATATTATTCATTTTAGCTTGTAGCTTAATATTTTTCATTGCCTATATTATTGGTGCAACTTTTTTTGAACTAAAGAGCTATAATTTCATGGTGAAGATGACATCAAATAGTGCCCAATCGAGTGATGAAATTCTTCTTGTGGTTATTGATGACAAATCCTTATATGAAATAGGAAGATGGCCTTGGAAAAGATCATACTATAACCAAATTTTTGATTATGTAGAAAATCACACTGAAGCCAAGCAAATCGGATATGATGCGATAATTGTTGCACCTGATTCTATTAATCCATCAGTTGATAAAGAGTTTTTTAATTCTCTGCCAAAATACAATTCTCTTACCGCTGGTGTCGGTTTTTCTTATGATGAGTTTGAAAATACCATTAATAAAAACGAGTATCAAAGACTTTTATTCAGCAAACTTGATATAAATTTTGTTGATAAAAGAAGTGAAAGATACAAAAAACCAAGTCAATTCCACAGTTTTAGCGCGTTTCAATACCCTTATTTAAAAAACATTCCAGCTCTTGGTGCCGTGAACACTACATTAGATAATGATGGCTACATAAGAAGGCTTGATCAGGTTATTAATTACAAAGGAAAATTATACCCATCATTAGGGCTAATGATATATTCTAAACTAACTGGCATTAAGACTTTTGAAATTACTGATAAGTATGTTCTTGGTGAAAATGAAAATTATAGCCTTAAAATGCCAATAACAAATCATAACGGTATTGCCTATTCAAGTATGTATTTTTATTCAACAAAAGATGGAATATATTCTCATAAAAAAATTAGCGCATCAGATGTTATAAAATCTTATGAAGCCATAAAACTTGGACAAAAGCCAATTTTAGATGCTGAAATATTTAAAGATAAAAT
>CAYJMX010000234.1:0-2105 GCA_964371485.1 uncultured Gammaproteobacteria bacterium
GTCTTTTTGAACAACCATTGTGTTCTTTTTATCAGATAGCATAAAAATTACTTCTCTGTGCGAATCTTGAAACCTTGTGAAAATCTCAAGTCCAGATTTTATTATAGTGCCTGCTGCTAACTTTAAATTTCGAGGCAAAATTTTCATATCAAATGAATCAATGCAAACGCCATTTATAAGGGCTTCACAACTATTGAAGTTTCTTAAAAATTCCCAATGACAATTATTGATAAAATCTTGTCTTAATTTTGCAAAACAATCAACTGGAACTTCAAAATCAAGCTCCTCGTTTTCTGTGTGCGCCAAATTAAACGCGCCTAAGAAATGATTTATCTCTTTTGCTTTATATCCATTTTCTTTTACAATTCCAAGCTCTGAAATTGGAGAAGCAAAATCATAACTTGTGTACACTTCATCAGAAGATGTGTCTAAAATATTTGTACCACCGACACACATATAATGATTAAACATTGTGACACCGTTAGCGATAGCAGTTTTTGTCATAATATTTATATGCTTATCAGACATATCTTCTCTAATATAATCATACCCATGGCCAAGCCACTTGTCATACCAACCGCCTTGCATTTCAGCAACAAACAACGGGGCGTCATCTTTAAAAGAACGTACAATATCTTCTAGATTATCAAGCGTGTCAAAAGCATATGACTCGGCTTTCCAGTCAGTTTTAGGGTTGATATAAGGGTATAAATCGCAGGCGTAGATGTCGACAATATCAGCATACAAGCCAGCAATGTAGGCGTCATTGTGGAAAATTGGCGCCTCAATTCCAGCATCACGAACAATTTTATACAACTCTTTCATATAAGAGTCTTCGCCACAATTTGTTGAATATTCATTTTCAATTTGAATAGCTATTAAATTATCAAACTCTTTTACAATAGGTAAAACCCTTGAATACCAGTCACGAAGCTGTTCCATAAAAGGTTCAGAATAAACAAAATTGCCATCTAGCCTGTTTCTTGGAACAACATCTTTATCTTTAAATAACCAATATGGAAGCCCACCCGCTGAAACTTCGGCGTTAATAAATGGTCCTGGGCGCACTATAATATACAAGCCTAAATCTTTAGCACATTGAAACAGTGTTTTAATGTCTTTATAGCCACTAAAGTCATATTCGCCTTTTTTTGCGCTATGAAAGTTCCAACAAAGATAGATGTCTACGCAATTGTAGCCCATAGTTTTCATTTTAGATAATCTATCAATCCATTCTTTTTTGCCAAACACTCTAAAATAGTGGATAGCGCCAGATTTAATAAAAACTCTTTGATTGTCAATAATGAGGGAATGCTTGTCAAATTTTATAACCATTTATATATTTTAACGCTATTTTGGGAATTTTTCAACATAAATAAATCAAAGAGTACACAACAAAATGCATAGTAAACGTAAACAAATATTAAGAGATTTGCATAGTATTTAGAAATATGTAAAAATTTTTATGTTAATAGTCTAACCATTCCTTTCTTGACTTATGCGATTTGTGTTTACAGATCGCATTTATTTTTTGTCAAAAAATTTTTCAACTTTTCATTTGTAAAAAAAAAATTATGTGTTAATATAAGTTCAAAAAAGTAAATATTTTGTAATAAATACAAAAAGTTGAGAATTAGCGATTAAGGAATAAAGGACAAATCAATGACAGAAGATATCCAAAATGAAGCAGGCGAAAATAAACAACGAGTCCTTGTTGTAGATGATGAAGCTAGTATCAGAAGAATACTAGAAACTCGCCTTAAAATGGTTGGCTATGATGTAGTAACAGCAGAAGATGGTGAAGAAGCGGTTGAAGTATATAATAAAACTGCTCCAGACCTTGTTATTCTTGATGTTATGATGCCAAAAATGGACGGATATGGCGTAACTCGTGAAAGCAGAAGAAGTTCCGATGTGCCAATTATCATATTAACTGCTCTTGGTGATGTATCAGAGCGTATCACAGGCCTAGAGCTTGGTGCTGATGATTATGTTATTAAGCCTTTCAGCCCAAAAGAATTAGAATCAAGAGTAAAAGCAGTATTAAGAAGAACAACTACAAAAGAAGTTAGTGCTCCAACTGGTAAAACTGCGAAAAACGTTAT
>CAYJMX010000235.1:0-2087 GCA_964371485.1 uncultured Gammaproteobacteria bacterium
AAAGAGGCTAAAGCAGCACAAGCGTAATACGTATAAACTTAAAGACTTATTGTTAATTCAATAAGTCTTTTTTTAGCTAAAAAGGAGAACATATGAAAAACAAAACAATAAAACTGCTTGCTCTAGCAATGATAATAGGTATTTTCACACAAACCTCAAATGCAAATTCATTTGGCTCGTCGTTTAAAAGTAACTTAAAAAATAATATAAACACATCCGTTGCAAAAGGTGTTAAAAGCTTAAGTATCCAAAAACCAAAACAAGATTATGGCAAACTGCCGACAACTTATGCTGAGTGGAAAGAAAGAATACCAGAAATGCTTAACACACCAGAAGGCGCTGTTAAAATGTATTTTGACGGCGTATATGCTTATATGAATCCAAAAACACGTACAGAAGGTCAAAAAATGCTACGCTACATCTTAAGATTAGAGGCAGATTGGGATAAAAGAAGCAGTATGCAGACATTTGTATCAAGGATGAAAGATCCAGATCAGCAATATATTTTCCGCAGCTTTGCAAAAGGAACATCGCCATCAAATGGCTATGCGATGAATCCTGATACATATGAGCTTATGTTCTCTAGTAAAACCAAAGAAACAGACTACACAAGAGTTATGATTAAAAGCTCTGGTGCTGATTCCACCAAGGGTGCTTGGGTAAAACAATTCCCAGATGGCAACTGGCATGTCATTAATAATGCGAATTTATATGGTAATGTAAGAAAACCAACCAATATAGTCGACAACAGTTTTGACGCTGATTTTGACTAAAAACAAAGCAATACAAAATAGGTTTGCCTAATGGCAAGCCTATTTTTTTATGTTAAAATATCAAAATGAAAAAAAGAATTATTCTATTATTATTAATTATAATGACTTCAAGCACTTGTGTTTTGGCTTCAAAGTACAAAATTAACACAAGTGGAAAAGTCACATCACCATCAGGTACGGTACAGGCACCGACTCAATATTACAATCAACCCGTAACGCCATATAAAAACTATACAGCAGATGGATATGCACAGAGTAATCAGGTAAATCAAACTGCGGTAAGTACGATTAACATCGTAATGGATTTTTCTGGCAGTATGACAAATTGGGTAACTAAGGCCAAAAACACTATGGGATTAATATTGCAACAAGTTCCTAGCTCTGTAAAAATCGGCTTTAGAGTATTTGGACAAAATGGTGGCAGTAATCCACACCAGCCAATTATAAGTGCCGTTAGAAAAATTGCAAAAAAAGACGATGGAAAATATGACATTTCAGCAAAAAAAGCGTCATTTTTCGGAAGCACAATCGGAGGTTGCTCATCAACTGAGAGTATAGTGCCTGTTGTACAAAAAGATGCCACTATACTTACGCAAAAAATGAATTCAGTCAGAATAGGTGGCGCAACTCCACTAACTCTAGCATTATACAACGCAGCAAATGCCGACTTCAATAGTTTTTCTAGACATACACCTAAGAAAATAATTTTAATAACAGACGGTGGCGAATCTTGCGGTGGAGATCCTTGCGCGTTTGCACAGGACTTAATGAGCAAAAGAAGTGACATACATATTGATGTCGTACTTGTATCATCTAATTCAAAAAAACTACTTTGCCTAACACGAACAACAGGCGGAAATTTTTATCACGTAGATGATCTTTCAAGCTTCCCTCAAGTAATAACGGAATCAATGACCAGCAAGCCAACACAACCCGAGGCGCCTAGTGAATCACAAAATGGTCAGCATTTTGAATTCTTAAAATAATATTTAATTAAGGGTAATCTCATAGGCACCACCTTTAATGGTAACATTGAATTTCAGCAATGCACCTTTGTATGAATCAGGCGGAGGATTATAAAGAGGATTTGCCATAATTGCTTGATAAACGGCATTATTCAAGCTTATATTATCGGATTGAGAAATAAAATTTCTATTTATCAGCTTACCAGATGAGTCGACACTAAAGCCAATAGAACACGTACCATCTCCTATAATACTTAAAAAGTTTATGCTAGATGCCAGTTTATTTCTGAGTGAAGTCTTGTAACTAAGCAAGGAAACAACAGGTGCAGCGGTTACAACAGGTGCGGTA
>CAYJMX010000236.1:0-2041 GCA_964371485.1 uncultured Gammaproteobacteria bacterium
TCTAAAGTGCATAAACTTGGAGTGTTTAAAGACTAAAAAGAAGGCATTTTATAGATGAGTGAAAAAACGGTAGTTATAGCAGGATACGGCGGACAAGGGATTTTATTCTTAGGAACAATCCTGGCTAATGCCGCTATGCTTGAAAATAAACAAACAACTTGGATGCCATCTTATGGGGCTGAAATGAGAGGTGGACACGCCAATTGCACAGTTAAAATTTCAGACAATGAAATAGCTTCCCCAATTTTAGATGACGCCGATTATGCAATTTTTCTAAACAATAACGCTCAAATAAAATTTGAAAATTCATTAAAAGAAAATTGCACAGTAATAGCAAATTCAAACTTAATAGATAATCCAATTAAAAATAGTGCTATCAACTATATCGAATCCCCTCTTACAGATTTAACTTTAAAAATTGAAAATGGATTTTTAAATATAGTAACTTTTGGATATTTCATTAAAAAAACTGGCATCTTAAAAAAAGAAAGTGCTATTGAAGCGATTAAAAACACTTGCAGATTAAAGAACGAAAAGTTCTTAGAAAAAAACTTAGAGTGTTTTGAAACAGGATATAATCTAGATTAATTTTTTTTAATTTCAATAAAAAAAGCAGTGACATTAAAATCACTGCTTTTTAGTTATATTAAATTCTATTAGAATATAATAACAATTTCCTCATTTGGATTGATGCTTGATGAGTTTGAAAGGCTTGGAGCAAACACATAGATTACTTCATCGCCTATTTCATAGAACACACCAAATACGCCACTTACGATGTTTTTGCAAGTGTTGTATAGGCCTTTTCCAAATGTGCAGAACGCGCTACCGAATCTTTTCACACCAGCAACTGGTTGAAGAGATAATGTGCTTGTAACGCCATCAGAAACTTCATCAGCGATTTCTTCAGCGCCATTAGCGATAATATTAACGCCGTTTCCGATTGTTCTACCACCAACACCAACAACGCGAGCTGTCATAGAGAATGGTGCAGCTACAAGTCTTGCTAGGATGTTTGGATTTTTAATTTGAGCAGCTTCAACCTCAGTTAAGCTTTTTGGGAATTTTTCTACCATATCTTTGTGCTCAATTTCGCAGAATTTTACTTTAATCATGCCAGGGTTTTTAACACCAGGTCTTTGAACAGCAACAACTTCACCCACAACTTTTGAGCCTTCTGGGAAGTATTTGCCATTAACATCAGCACCTTGAGTTAACTTGCCAGCAAATTTTTGTCCAACATTAGATGTCTTCGCGCTTACTTTATCAGCAATTTTTACTGTTAAATATACTGGTCTGTAATCAAAATCGCCATTTTTAACAGGACAACCTTTTTTGCAACAGTCAGCTTTTTTAACTGGGCAACCTTTTTTACAGCAATCAGCTTTTTTATCACAACAGCCTTTGTCTTTTGGACAACATTTATCAGCACATTTTTTATCTACAGGGCAACCCTTAGCGCAAGGGATATTGCAAGTCATTTTGCCCATTGCATATTTGCTTCTTAATGAACCAATTAAATACGCCACTTGCTCTTTTGATAAATATTTATCATCACATGCTTTATCAGCATCTGGAAGATTGTTTAATAAGCCTGATGCTGCAACTTCTTTTGTAGCAGCTAGTGACCACATTGGGATATTTTTTAATTTCTTACCATTTACCTCAGGAACAAGTAATGATCTATCCGTTGGAACTTCAATTAATTTAGCAACAACAGCGAATACTTCTGCTTTTGTAATTGGTTGATCTGGCTTAAATACATTTGTTGGATATCCAACCATAACACCAGATTGAGTAGCTCTTGTAATCCACTCATACGCCCAATAGCCTTGAACTACATCGGCGAAATTTGCACCTTTTTTGTTGTAGTTTAAGTTAAAACCTTCAGATAGCACAACGGCAATTTCAGATCTTAATATAGGCATTTTTGGGTTAAATACTTCTGATTTACTTTTGTTTTTAATTAAAGAAAGAATATCTTTTGCCCATGTTGCAACATAAACTTTTTCTTTGTTTTTTACGCCAAATTTATTTTTAG
>CAYJMX010000237.1:0-428 GCA_964371485.1 uncultured Gammaproteobacteria bacterium
CTTGTGGTACGGTGTCGCCCTGTTGGCTTTGCTCATCGCAAACCCTCACGGGCTCACACACCTCTGCAAGCTCGAAAAAAATAAGGGGGCACAAGCCCCCTAAATTTTTTATTTCGCTTGTTTTCTCATAGTTGGAAAAGCAATTACATCACGGATTGAAGGGCTATCGGTTAACAACATAACCAATCTATCAATCCCGATACCCATACCGCCAGCAGGTGGCATAGCATATTCTAGCGCATTTAAGAAATCTTCATCTACCTCACATGCCTCATCATCACCAGCCGCTTTTTCTCTTGCCTGAGCTTCAAAACGGTTTCTTTGATCAATTGGATCAGTAAGTTCAGAGAACGCATTTGAAATTTCCCAACCATTCACTCTTGTTTCAAATCTTTCAGTTAATCTTGGATTATCCCTGTGAACTTTCG
>CAYJMX010000237.1:438-783 GCA_964371485.1 uncultured Gammaproteobacteria bacterium
CAATAATGTGAGTAGGTTGAATTAATTTTGATTCAACTTTTTCTTCAAATATTTTATCTAAAATCTTGCCCCAAGAATCAGAATCTTCTACTTCAATGCCTAATTTTTCAGCTTGAACTTTAGCTTCTTGCGGAGTTAGATATTCATTAAAATCAATACCTGTATATTCTTTAATAGCACCTAGCATAGTTTTTCTATCCCAAGGTGGCGTTAAATCAATCTCTTTACCTTGATATGTAATTTTTGTTGTGCCCAATACATCTTGCGCGATAGCGGCAACCATATTTTCTAATAAAGCCATCATTTCATTATAATCAACATATGCTTGATAAAGTTCAATCATTG
>CAYJMX010000237.1:793-2032 GCA_964371485.1 uncultured Gammaproteobacteria bacterium
ACGAACAGAAATGCCTTCATTTCTAAAGTTTCTATTCATTTCAAATATTTTTTCTGACACTCCGCCAATTAAAAGTCTTTTCAAATGAAGCTCTGGAGCTATTCTAAGCACCATATCCATATCAAGAGTATTGTGGTGAGTTTCAAATGGACGAGCACTCGCACCACCTGCTTGAGAGTGCAACATAGGAGTTTCAACCTCTAAAAATCCTTGATTACATAAGAATTCTCTGATTTTTTGAATGATTAAAGAACGCTTGCGGAAAGTGTCGCGTACATTTTCATTCATAATCATATCAACATATCTTTGACGGTAACGAAGTTCAACGTCAGTCAACCCGTGGAATTTTTCAGGAAGCGGAAGCAATGACTTAGATAATAATTTTAAATCATGTGCTTTAATAGAAAGCTCTCCACGAGGAGTTCTTCTGATTATTCCAGAAAAACCAACGATATCACCGATATCAACTAATTTTAAAATTTCCAATTTTTCAGCGCTAAGGTTTTCCTTGTGCGAAAAGATTTGAATTTTACCAGAATCATCCATCAAATCTATAAACATGCCTGTGTTTCTAATTGCCATAACACGGCCCGCCACGTTGTATGAATCTTGTGTTTCAACGCCAGCTTCAAGGCTTTCATATTTCTTTTGAAGTTGATTTGCACTTATATTTTTTTCAAACGAGTATGGATAAGGGTTTATGCCTTTATCAGCAAGGTCGTTTAGTTTTTGTATTCTTGTTTCACGAATGTTGTTTATTGTGCTAGTAGTAGCTTCCATCAATAATCTCCCATTTTTTCCTTTTTATAGTATAATAATCTTAGCACAAAAAAATTATTTAAATAGGTAACAATTTTTTTTGCTTATTTAAAGGGTGAAAGCGTGCTACTGTTTACATTTACCGTCATCATAAGACTAAAAGGTTAATACTTTAGAATTAATTTTTGAAAAAAAGGCTTGAATTATTTTTTTTGTGTTAAACTCTTGTATGTATGGTAGTAAGAATTAAAGGATGAAAAAATGACTTTACCAAATGTAGCGTACTTCTCAATGGAAATCGCACTTGATCAATCACTAGCAACTTACTCAGGTGGTCTTGGGTTTTTAGCAGGTTCTCACATGCAATCTGCTGGATATCTTCAAATGCCTATGGTTGGTGTTACAATGCTTTGGTCTTATGGATATTATGATCAAAGAATCAACGAACAAGGCGAAGTAGAAGTAGCATATACTAGAAAA
>CAYJMX010000238.1:0-2010 GCA_964371485.1 uncultured Gammaproteobacteria bacterium
GATAAATCATCGTCTTTGACATGCCACCATCAACCACAAGGTTTTGAGAATTAATAAACGATGATTTTTCGCTTGTTAAAAATTCAACAGCATAGAAAATATCAATAGGCTTACCCACCTTGCAAGCACTGTGCTGTTCGATGTCTTGTTTTGAAAAATCAGTATCAAATGTGTCAATCCACCCCGGAGATATACAATTTACACGCGCTATTCCCTTTAAACTTTGAGCTAAAGAATGGGTTAAAGATAAAATTGCACCCTTAGACGCGCTATAGCTTTCAGTGTTTTCTTGTGATTGAAAAGCTCTTGTGGATGATATATTTACAATTGAAGCACCAGAATTAAAATGATTTTTAAATAATTTTACAAGCAAAAATGCACTATTTACAGATGAATTAAAAACGTATGAAAAATCATCAAAAGAACAGTCTTTAAGGCCACCTTTTGTGGTGCAAGCGTTATTAATTAATATATCAATTTTTGAATATTTATTTAAAACTTCTTTGGCAAACTTCTCAACAGTGCTTTCAGATGCCAAGTCACCCTTAAAGGCAAAGTCACAATTTGCATCAACATCATTTACATCAATTGTAGCAACACTAGCGCCAAGCTTTGTAAATTCAGTGACTAAAAACTTCCCTATTCCAGAAGCACCGCCTGTGATTACAATTGTTTTATTTTTAAATTCGCTCATAAATTATTTATAGCAGTCTTTTGCAATATTTGCAAATACACCAGATTCACCAAATGAAGAATCGTTTTTAAGCGCACTTAAAAGCTTGCCTTGTGGTTGCAGTTGGGCTGTTTTTGCTTCTTGTGCTTTTTGGGCTGCAACTTTTTTCTCTGTAACTCTTCTGTTGTAAGCAGGAAGCACCACGCCAAGAGAAATTATAGAGAATGCCAAACTGGCGATTTTTGTAATAGCTTTATATTTATTATCAGCTGGCTTCACTTCATCAAATGATTTCAATGATGTGTTTTTAATCCAGTTGCCAAATTTTTTCAATGCACCATCATCAGCGTTTTGAGCAAATGTTCTATTCATAAGCTTAGCTTCAGGGTTTGTTTTTTCAATGATTGAAGCCGTAGCTTTTGCAGCATAATCGCCTAGGAAATATAAACCAGAGAATGATGCAACGTCTCTTACTGTACTTTCCCTTAGTTCGTTAGGATCTTCAGATGCGAAAATTCTGCTTACAAAAGTACTTGTTGCAATCCATCTGCACTGATCAAGCGTTGGGAACATTCCTTTAAATTGGAACATTTTTAAACTTGGTTTTTTCATCATTGACAATAATGCCAATGAAACCATGGTGCCAGAGGCCAACATCTTTTGAGAGAAGAACTTTGCCTTTTCTGGCTTTGTCATCTCTTTGTGCGTTTGAGCTTTTCCAAAATCTTTATAAATTGGAGCGCCTTTTTTGTTGTACTTCGCTCTTGTAATCATTCTGTTGATATATTGCATAGAAGTTGCAATAGGGATAACTATTGCAAGGCCAGCGATACTTTTTACATTCACAAGGGTTGTTGCCTTTTTAACAAAAGAATCTAGGTTGTCTTTAACCGATTGCTTTGAAAAATTCTTTGCTACATCCACTTGATCCCTTAAAATTTCAGCAAGATTTGAAGAAAATTGCCTATCAGAGCCACTGAACCTTAAAGTTTCAGTTGCGCCAGTTTTTTTAGCAATCATACTCGCTGCTTGAGCAAGGGTCTCTTTTACTGCTTTTTTGTCTTGTTTTGTCGCTCATGAAGCAGAGATTAAGTTTTGAGAAATTTCATCAAGTTCATCAGTTGATAATTTTTCGCCATACTTTACCCAGTCTGAGCCGTCAAGGCCTTCAATTTGAGATAAAGTATTTTTTATAAACTTAGAAATTCCATCTTCATCATCTTTTACAGGCTTAAAAATTTCAGCAAACTTATGTAGGGTTTCGCCGTTTGCCCAAGATTTTGTCATATCAACATCTTTAAACTCACTACCCATAATAGGCTTGCTTGCAAGTTTTG
>CAYJMX010000239.1:0-674 GCA_964371485.1 uncultured Gammaproteobacteria bacterium
GTTATATGGCACAAAAATTTTCGCTTTATTCAAATCTTAGCGTAAAAGAAAATCTAGAATTTTTCGCGGGCGTATATGGTGTTAAAGACATTAAAAAAAGAGTAGATGAAATTATTGAAATTTTTAATTTAAAAGAATATTCAAACAAAGAAACTTCGAGTCTACCATTAGGGTTAAAACAAAAGTTATCACTTGCAACGGCACTAATACATAATTTTTAGATGAACCTACTTCAGGGGTGGATGTTATTGCAAGACGCGAGTTTTGGCAACATATAAGAGCACTTGCAGAAAAGGGAGTGAGCATTTTAATTACCACACATTTTATGGATGAAGCTGAATTTTGTGACAGGATAAGCCTTTTTTATAAGGGTGAAGCTATCGCCATTGGAACAGTTGAGGAGCTTAAATTAAAAGTAAACACAAAAACTATGCAAGAAACCTTTGTGGCTTTAATTGAGGAGTTTGATAAAAATGAATGAATCAATGAAAATATTACTGGCACTTGTTAAAAAAGAGCTTATTCAAATAAAAAAAGACCCCTCAAGCATTATAATAGCGTTTATTTTACCCTTAATTTCAATAGCACTGTACGCTTGGGGAATAAATCTTGATACGCCAAATGCCACTATTGGTATAAAAATTAATGATAAATCTCAAGAAATGACAAGGCTT
>CAYJMX010000239.1:684-2002 GCA_964371485.1 uncultured Gammaproteobacteria bacterium
GATTCTTTTAATAAAAACGATTTTGTACGCGCGTTTTATTATGATGATGAAAATAAAATGACTCAAGACATAATAAGGGATAGGCTTCAAGGCGGTTTAATTATTCAAGAAGATTTTACAAAAAAATTATCTAAGGGGCAAAGTGCTTCTGTGCTTGTAATAGCGGATGGCGCACAAACAAACAGTGCAAATTATGTACAGAATTATAGCTCTCAAATTTTAAACAATTGGTTCTACACTTCAAAGTTTGCTCCACTATCATCAAAGCAGATAATTAAAGCTGACACAAGGGTTTGGTACAATCAGGAAATGGATTCGCACTATTTTATTCTGCCTGGTTCAATTGCAATTACAACAACGCTTATTGGGATATTATTAACAGCGCTTGTTGTTGCAAGAGAATGGGAAAGAGGAACAATGGAGGGGCTTTTAAGCACAAATGTTAAAGCGATCCATCTTGTTTTAGGAAAATACATTCCTTATTTCCTTTTAGGAGCAGGATCTATGGCGTTTAATGTGTTTTTATGTATTGGGCTACTCAATGTGCCCTTTAGGGGCTCGCTGTTGGTCTTATTTTTCGTTAATTCATTGTTTATAATCACCTGTCTTGGGGTTGGACTTTTAATTTCAACTAAGTTGAAAAATCAATTCCTTGCCTCTCAAGCAGCCCTTGCAATAGGCTTTTTGCCGGCGTTATTATTATCTGGGTTAATGTTTCCAATAAATTCTATGCCTGAATTTTTTCAATATTTCACAATGATTTTAGCCCCTAGGCATTATATAACCTTTATTGAGAGCGAATTTATGGCAGGAACAATTCCAGAAATTGTACTTTTAAATTCAATCTATTTAAGCGTTTTGGGCACTATTTTATTCATTGCGGTGTATAAACAAACAAAAATGAGGCTAGAGTGATGATTAACTTTAAAAGAATATTTTCTCTTATAAAAAAAGAGTTGTTAATAACCTTAAAAGATCCTAAAAGTAGGGGAATAATCCTTGGGATACCGCTTGTACAGCTTTTAATATTTGCTAATGCCATTTCTATGGAAGTTAAAAACATTGATGTAGCTGTGTTGGATAAAAATAAAACACACTCATCTTCACAGTTAATCTCGAAATTTGAAGCCTCTGAACGCTTTAGGCACATTTATTATATGAGTAATGAACAGGAATTAAAAAAATCTGTTGATTTACAAAAAGTTCAAATGGGGCTTGTAATAAATTCTGATTTTGAAAAAAATATAAAAGCCCAAAAACCAACAGAGGTGGGAATTATAACAGATGGAAGGCAAACAAATAACGCGGGCATTATAGG
>CAYJMX010000240.1:0-1955 GCA_964371485.1 uncultured Gammaproteobacteria bacterium
TTTTCATAGTTCAACTGTCATATTGACCGTCCTTTCTTTTTTTGTTAGTGTATGTCTATGAATTTTTTAAATAAGTGTTTTAAATCAACTACTTTTAATATTTTTGGCGCTTTATTTTTAGTGCTAGAAGTTTGGCTTTTGCTTGATATTTTTAAATGGAGACTTGATTCAGAGAATATAAATATTGCTTTTCCATTTTTTCCTTACTTCTTGGTTGCCCTAAAGTTAATTCCATTAATTATTGGTATAGCTGTAATACTATTTGTTTTAGAAAAAGTATTTTTATGGAATATTGAGCCAAACAGGTTAACTGACAATCTTTTTTATAGGATATTATTAAGTCTTGCGTGGGGGATTTTTTTCCTGTGCATAATTACAATAAGCATTCTTTTTCTTAAGCCATAAGAAATCTTATCCATTGATAACCCTCCTCAAGATGGTGTGTTGCTCAGGTTTTGTTAAAGATAGTAATTTCTCTAACAGTTTGATTGCTTGGCTTGACAACTCGACATTGGTTTGAGTCATCGTCGATTCAATTATCAAAAATTGATTAGCTAAGCCTTTAACTTTTATCTTGAAATCTGCCACATCACTGTCGCTCCAGTCTTTCGGTACTCGTGATTTATTGATAAAAGTTGAGATTCGCTCGATGTATTGAGTATCACTTGCAGTCGTAGTGCAGATATTATTTGCTAGTATTTTCAATTCTTCAGTATTTAAGTATTCCTTTATCTTTTCAAACCTCTTGATTAGGTTCTCTTTTGAATCCTCATTAAATGATGTGTATAAAAATTCTGACAATTCTGCAATGAGGTTTTTATAACAATTTAAAAGCTCATTAAATGCTGTTTTAAAGGCGCTTAAAAACGAGTCATCGCATTGGCACAAGATTTTATCACTCAAGATTTTAGGAATGTCACGATAGAATAAAGAAATAGGGTCTTTTGCGTTCATAATTGCGTTTCTAAAACGAAGCGTTGGTTTTGATAGATGCTCAGTTGAAAGCGTGTATTTTTCTAAATTTCTAATAAAGCCGACTAACCCTTTTGTTAAATCTAAAATATTGTTAGATTTTTGATTAAGTATAACTTCTGAAATATCAGTTAAAATTGGCATATCAAGGACAGTCTTTTGCAGTTCAAAGTTTTGAGGACAATAAATCATTCTATCAAACATTAATTGTGTGAACTTTAGTTGAAATTGCTCTTGTTCATAGATTGCAAGAATATTCCCTCTTGGTTGCTCGCGATTAACGGCGTTACAGGTCGGCAAAGCCGCCCTTTCAGCCTCAGCTCGCAATCCGCTGTTTTTAACAATCACATCGAGCAATAAAACAGCGATTATCGATTTTGTGAGCCCATAAGGTGGTTTCATAAATTTATCAAATAAGTCTGTGAGCTTGATTTTATTATCGCAGAGTAAATATTCTTCGATCTCCATTTTAATATCTTTGCAGTTGGAGTTGGTGCATAATAATTCTTTAACTAAATAATGCTCGGTTGAATATTCTTTTAGCTCCTCATTCTCAATCAAGTGTCTTGCAAGACAGCGAATAGCCTTTGTAAGTGTCGGCGGTGCTTTATCTAATTTTAAGTATTCAAGATTAATCTCAGGGCGAGAAGTGTAAGTGTGTGGATAATCAGATGAAAATGTTGAATTTTCATCTGATTGTAACCGTTCTTTGCCGCCGTTAGGAGCAAAGCTTTGCGAAGCGACTGAAGCAATCTTTGATTGCACAGGCGGAATTATATCATCACACCCACGATTCAATTGGATTGTCACTCAAGTATTCTTCGCCACTTTGTGTGAGTGTAAACTCTCTTTTATGCTCCTTTATTAACTGTTCACTAATTGCAAACTTCTTTAAATCTTTGACTTGAGTGTTTGTGAGTCCTAGTATGAAGCTTATTTCCTTATCCTGAAATAGTTTTGAGTTGTTTTTAATGCCCTCAAGC
>CAYJMX010000241.1:0-1318 GCA_964371485.1 uncultured Gammaproteobacteria bacterium
TAAAAGATGGTATTTCAGCATCAAGTCCTTTTTCTGTTGCGGTTCCAACAATAGATGCACCGCCTGCTATGGCAGCACCCAAAATTGCACCAGAACTGACACTCTTGCCACGTTCACTACCACTATCACCACTACTTAATAGCAATGCCAACAGTACAGCGGTAGCTGCACCAGCAATTATAGCGCCGGCTGCCTTGCCTACCTTTTCAAGAACGACGCCATCATTTGTAACTTGGAACTCTATTTTATCTGTCTTTATGTCGTACACCTTAGAATCAGGTGTAACCAATTGGTCGAATTTTATATGAACATATCCATTTCTCATACCCCTTGAAGCGGCACGAGCCTTAACAACAGAGCCATTCAATACGCTACCTCGTGGCGCTATAACAGCATTCTCGTGTGTCCAATCTTCAGATAGGTATGCTGTAATGATATCTTTTTTTTGGGCAGTTGCGGTATTAAGCGCTGTCTGCAATTGAGCGGTAATTTTAGAACCTTTTTCAATCTTTGCAACAAAGCCCCTAAGTGCGGTATGATCACTTTTAACTTGTTCAACCATAGGCATTTGAACACTTTTTGTTTCTTCAAAACTATAGGTCATTGTTTTGCCGGTTTTTAACGTATCTGCTATGGCTGCAAAATTACTCAAAATATTATCGTCTTCTGAACGCTCAAATTCAACATCATTACGCTTTATATCTCTCATTATAGGATTGTTAAATCTTTTATTCCCATTATTTGACTCATAATAATAAAAAAGATCATTACCAGTTTGTTGCAATATAACAACAACATAATCTTCATCGTCTTTAGTGCTTAGAGCAAAAAATGGATTTTCTTTATTTATCGTGTATTTTTTATCTATTAATTCATTTTTAACATATTGAGAAATGTCATTCTTATTGGCATTTTTTAAATAAAATAGATCACTAAACGCAAAACACGGAGTGCTTGTAAGAAACATCAGAAATGCTAAAAATGTCGCCAAATATTTTTTCATTAGTTCTCACCATCCTTTTTGTCATCATTTTCAATCACAAAAAGATATTGAACAACGCTCATTACAAGAGGATTATGCAACTTAGGCTTAGCGACAAGGACAACAAATGTAGAAAAAACAAGCAATAACAGTGACACTAAAATAAATATTTTATTTAGTTTTTTATTTAAGATCATACTTCTCCTATTTTATATCTAAATATCTATTACCTTGTATAATCAATGTATCCAATAACGCACGAGCGCTACTCTAATTCTATCGAGACAATTATATCACAAAATTGACCTGTAGTCACATTTGAAAAGCTACATTTTT
>CAYJMX010000241.1:1328-1927 GCA_964371485.1 uncultured Gammaproteobacteria bacterium
CAAGGGAGCAACACATGTATAACTTTTCATTCCTCAAAAAGGATTTACTTGCCTCATTAATAGTATTTTTAGTAGCCTTACCCTTAGCTATAGGTATTTCAATCGCCTGTGAGTTAAGCATCTACACGGGTATAATATCTGCAATAATTGGTGGTGTAGTCGTGGGAGCATTCTCAGGAAGCTCTCTTCAGGTGTCAGGCCCAGCGGCGGGTTTAATACTAATAGTTGTAGAGCTAGTGAGAAACTATGGCGCAGATGTTTTATTTGCAGTTGTATTCCTTGCAGGTATTTTACAAATTGTATTTGGGCTTTTTTCTTTAGCGAATTGGTTCAGGGCAATAACCCCTGCAATTATTCTTGGAATGTTATCAGGAATTGGGATTTCCATTTTTTTATCACAATTTCACTATATGCTAGATTCAAACGCATCAAATACATTCTTAGGAAATATTTCCGATTTATTTTTCATTATAAAAGATTCAGTTCTGCCTCTTGATGGCTCAGTACACCATAAGGCTTGCAGTGTTGGTATTTTGACAATATTAACAATTATCTTATGGGACAAGTACGCAAAAGGTAAATATAGAAATATTCCATCA
>CAYJMX010000242.1:0-1914 GCA_964371485.1 uncultured Gammaproteobacteria bacterium
AATATTTTTTAAAAAATTTATTGTTAAATTTTAGCAATTAAATAGGATATTTTTAAATGGTAATAAAAAGAAAACAGATGTAATAGAGATCGCAAAGCCGATTCTAAAGTTGCACAACAATGGGGTAAGGCTTGATTCTTTAATTATCACAGACCTTTTGCAAGACAAGAGAAAAACAAGCGAAATTGTGCCTGTAATAGAGGCATACTCAGATTTTCTAACAGAATCGGACGATAAAAACGGACACTTCATCCTAAATTCACTTATTCGTGAGAGTGACGACCTTGAGGTTGCAGAAAAATTCATAAAAAAACACCACGCATTGTTGAAATCTGGCATTGAGGTAAGCCAGTTTGACATAGATACAATTAATACAGAATTCAACACAAGGGGCAATTTTAAACAACGAAGAACTACCGCGCAACAGGCACTTAGGGTGTATGACCCATTTGTAAAAATGGCACAAAAGGGTGTCAGCTTTTCAAACAGTCATATACTGTCACTAATCAATTCGCCACATTTTCAAAGTAAGCCCCTATTTTCAACCCTTGATACCCTAGCAAGCAATATCGACAAAATTGAACCAAGAAAAAGACATGCAAATACCATGACGTTCTTTGATTCAATGACAATTATCCTAAATGCAATGCCTGAAAGCTCACCTAGAAGTTCAAAAGCGATTGCCATTAAACAAATAAATAAACTGAAACACGAATTTGAAGCAAAAGACAAATCAAAAAGTCTTGATGATGCCCTAGGGATTAATCTACATGCGCTGAAAATGACACTAAGAGGTGATCAAAAGCCACTAATTAACGCAATTTCAGTTGACAAGTCAAAAATCAATGATTTTAGCAAGAAATTTATGGCGAACAATGCCGATGCTGAAAACATGCTTGCAACAGGAAATTTTGAGCAATACAAAAAACAGGGGCTACCCCTTAAGTATCCAAGAGTGGAATTTATTAATGACTTAAATTCAATTCTTATAAAAATTGAATCAAAACAGCACGAGGAATTATTCAATAGGCTAAATGTTAAGCCACTATATAAAGATGACAGCAACAAGATTATATCTTCTTATGAAGGAGTTTTTGATATTAATAATCTGAATCTAAAAAACAAGAATGAAAAGGCGCTGTATGACACAATTTCTGGGTTTTTATTCAATAACAGCATTCAAACTGGAGATAAAAAACTTGATGAAGCATTAAATTCAATGATAGGGGCTGTTCCCGAGTTTTTAACAGTAATCGGCAAAGAACAACACCACACCCATCAATACAGTGTTGACATACATATTTTAAAAGTCTTAAAAGAGGCACTTAAAAATGAGGACTATAAGTCCTTAGACAATATTGATAAAACAATTTTAAAGTACTCAATCTTGATGCATGACTTAAGCAAAAAGACGGGCATAATTGATGATGGACACCAAGATGCTAGTGCAGAATACGCAAATACCATTATGGAAAAACTAGAAGTTTCACCCTTGATAAAAGAGCGAATATATTACATGGTAAAAAATCACCACTGGCTTAAAGAGTTCAATCTAAAAGAGGTGAGCGCAGAAAATATCGCTGTTAGATTTAGAGCTGGAAACGATTTTGACATTGCTAAAATCATGGCTGAAGCCGACCTAAAAGGGGTAAGTGTAATATTCCACCAAAGATACTCTCCAGCGCTCTCAGATAAGAATCTTTCAGGCATAAGAGGAGCAATACACAATATCAACGCCTCAGGAAACATTGTAATCTCATCTAAACCAATTTTTGAGGATAAAATACCAACTCAAATTCTTGATGACAAAGAGTATAAAGTTATCAATATAGCGCAAATGGATAATAATGCAGACCCAAGGGACTTTGGGTTCCACGAGATTGAATCAGTGAAAGATATAAATCTTTTGGTTCA
>CAYJMX010000243.1:0-1898 GCA_964371485.1 uncultured Gammaproteobacteria bacterium
CCATAAACTTTGTTGTATGTGCCAAGTTCGTTTACATACAATGAAAATAGCCAAGAGCCAATGAGCCAGAAGGTCGTAAAAAATATTGCCCCTGGTATAACAGATTTTCTTTTTACAGAAAAATCATTAGCTGGAAGCACATAGTAGTTCAATAAAGACAGTAAAAATAATACTAAAAACGCTAAAGGCCATCTTGTGATTAATATCGTTGTTGCGATGTCTTGTGGTATGTGGGCAAAAGCGATGAATAGATTCATAATAACTTTACCGAAGATGATTAAATTCATAGAAATAAATAGGAAAAACGCATTTACAAAAACCATAACTATAGAAAGCACTCTTGTTTGCAAAAATGTTCTGTTTTCTTGAATTCTGCTTGAGCGATTTAATCCTTTAATTATAACGGCAATAGCATTTGAAGTTAAGAATAATGTTACTATAAAACCAATTACAGCAACTATTCCGCCGTTTTCAAATAAAATAACCTCTTTTAAAACTCTTGTAAAAAGTTCCGCTATCCCATGGGGCGCAAATTCTGATACGACAGAGATTAATTTATCCATAAAGAATTTTTTACCTAGCCAACCGAAAATAACAAAGCAAAAAAGTGTAAAAGGAAAAATGCCCAAAACAAGCATAAAAGCCATCTCTGAGGCGGCTCCTGCGTAATCTTCTTCAACAATACTATCTTTTAAATTAACTATATATTCTTTTAATAAATTTCTCATTAAATGTGTTTTTTAACCTCGGTTAATAATTCTTCTAATGCAATATTAAGCGGTTTTCTTATGGTACAGCCAGCGGCTTTTGAGTGTCCGCCACCTTGCCACTTAGACACAATTTTTGTGATATCAACTTTTTTAGAGCGCATTGAAACTTTTTGAGTGCCCTCATTAACCTTTTTGATAATAAAAGCAACTTCCACTCCATAAATCGAGCGCAATGTTTCTGATATTCCCTCTGTGTGCTCTAATTTTGCATTAAACTTTTTTAAATCATCATCTGTAATAATTGAATAAATTACTTTATCGCTATACATAAGTTTAGCGTTATTCACACAATATGCTTGAAACAAAACCATTTCCTTTGGCTTATTATCATAATAATTTTGTGCAATTTCTGATGTGTTTATGTCTAATTTTGCGAGCTTTGAGGCGATTGCAAAAGTGTTTGAAGAAACATTTTCATATCTAAAACTTCCTGTGTCACACATAATTGATGTGTAAAGGCATTTTGCCATAGTGCTTGATATTTGGATGTTTTGTTGTTCAAACATTTCAAATAAAATTTCGCCTGTGCTTGAAACATCTCCTTTGATGTGGTTTAAATCTGCAAAACCAACATTAGTTTTATGATGATCAATATTAATTCTTACTTTTGCCTTGTTGAAAATTTCTCTACCACCTTCAACAATTCTATCAATTGAAGCTACATCAACACAAACCACTGTATCATAGATGTGTTGTACATTTTCAAGGCTTTTTGCGCTATCTAAAAAAGGCAAAAAAGCATATGTTTCAGGATAAGTTTTACCCTTCATAAGTTGCAATAAAATATCCGCTTTGTCCCCTAAATAATCTTTTAAAGCGCAAGCACTGCCTAGTGTGTCACCGTCTGGATTAGGGTGGGTGATAATCAATATTTTTTTGGCGTCTTCAAGCTTTTTAAATATCTTTTCAATCATTTTAAAAGATTAGCATAAATATTTTTAATGGGCTAATTGTGATTATAAACTTTAGACTTCAGCTCCACAATTGTGTCTTTATAGAAGCTTGCAAAAGAAAAATTCGACTTTAGTTCAACAGCATCAGAGTTGTTTAAAATTTTAAGAGCGTTTTTAAATAATTTTAATGCGTTATTAAATTTTTTCGCTTTAATTAAAAGTTCAATTTTTAATC
>CAYJMX010000244.1:0-1895 GCA_964371485.1 uncultured Gammaproteobacteria bacterium
TGTCTTTTATGTCTTTTTTATCAGCAGGTTTGCTTGATTGGTGGTGGAATGTTTCTTGAGATTTATTTTTAAGAGTCACCTTTGGACAATGACACTCAGAACATGCAAAAGAAAGTTGAGTTGTTGATATAAAAGCGCAAATTAGTGCTAAAGCAAATAAAATATTTTTCATTTTTAATTCTCCTTGTGTGTCTAGTTTAGCACAAAATGCCTTAGTGATAAAGCTTTAAAGCCGAAAGTCTTGCTATTGTTTTTTCTTTTCAATTGATTTTTTTGCTTTATCAATTTTTTTCTTTACCATATCACGAAGCTTTTTGTTAAAGTCATCCCTCATTTTTTCTTGCGCTTTTGTGATTCTTTCTTTCATATGTTCAAGATTTTCTAAAGTATAGTCTTTTGAATATTTTTTATCTCTTTTAATTTTTTCTATATCAAGTTCAGCATTTTCTATAATTTCAAAAAGCGTATCAATTTCATTATCGGTTAGATAATAGCGTGACAAGCGTTTTTTTAAAGAATGCTTCATTTCAGCACGCTTTTTTAAAACTTTAATAAAGCCATCTTCGCCACTTTTAGCGGCGTCAAAATATCTATTAAATAGCTTGTTTGTTCCCATTTTATTCTCCTTTGAATTTATAATTGCACACTTCTGTTTTGCCGTATTTATTTAAATATAAAAATATTATTTCCCTGCTCATTAAATAAAATGACAGCGCATTGCCATAAGCCTTATGAGCCCTTTTAGTGCAAAGGTTTACGGCTTCTTTAAGAATTCCTTTGCTCATTCCAGTGGCTTCATATTCATATGTGGGAGAGAATTCTGCAAGTTGTTTTGTTTTTCCTACAACTCCATATTTTTCAGGGTTTTCTCTTAATTTTGTGTGTTTGCCCATGGTAAAAATACTTTTTCCATAAGAGTGGATAATATCTGTATTATTGCAAATGACATCTATTGTTTGCATAGCATCTTTAAATGTTTCAGCAGGAAAGCCAAAAAAGACAAAGGCGAAGTTATATATCCCCGCATCACTTGAATCTTTTAATATTTTTAATCTATTTTCAACATTAATTCCTTTATTTATTAAATCCATTATCTTTTTTGAGCCTGATTCAAATCCCCAAAGGACAAGCCTTAATCCCGCTTTGTGCGCTAGTTTCATAACATCATGTGTAAAACCATCTTCTAATCTAGCATCACAGAAAAATCTTATATCAAGATTATTTTCAATAATTTTTCTAGAAAATTCTTCAAGATAAGTAGGGCTAATGGCTTCATCAATAAATTCAAAGTTTTTTATGCCATATGCAGTGTTGAAAAATTTAATTTCATCTATCAATTTATCAACATCTTTAATGTTATAGTGCAGGCCAAAGTCGTGGTCACAAAAACTGCATTTTCTCCAATAGCACCCTCTTGAAGATTGAAAAGGCATAACAATGGATGGTGTGAAATATTTTGATAAGTCAAAGCCATCTAATGAAGCGCTTTTCATATTATTTAGCTTCATAGGTTCTGTTGTTTTGTTATATTTAACCTTGCCATCTTTTAAATAAATTAAATTTGGCACCTCTTCTATTGGAATTTCGCCATTAACATGTCTTGCAAGCTCATACACTGGGATTTCGCCTTCTTCAACAGTGATTGAATCGCAAAATAGTTCAAAAAATTCAGGGTGATTTGCTAACGCATCACTCACTCTTGTAAAGTGATTGCCCCCAATGTCAACGTGTGCGCTGGTTTCTTTTTTAAGAAGATACGCCAGAGTAAGCCCTGCTATCATTTGAGCATCAGAATTAATCGAAACGCCAATATAGTCATAATTTTTCTCTTTAATATCTTTTACAACATCTTTTAAATAATCATAAAACATATTCGTTTCAGAGTTGAATACAAA
>CAYJMX010000245.1:0-1874 GCA_964371485.1 uncultured Gammaproteobacteria bacterium
CATCATCAATGTTGGTTCATCAACTTTAATAAGCGGCAACGCCACAGGATTAACAAGACTTGATAGAGTTTCACCGATTTGAATATCGCTGAATCCAGCAATACCTACAATGTCACCTGATTTTGCTTCATCAATTTCAACACGACCCAAGTCTTTAAAGCCGTATAATTTAACAATTTTACCCTTTGTTACTGTGCCATCAGCTCTCATATAGCTAACTTGTTCATTTGCCTTAATAACGCCGTTTCTAATTCTTCCAATTGCGATACGTCCAACGTATTCATTATAATCAAGAGTAGTTACTTGAAACTGTAAAGTAGCATCATCAGAAGCTTGTGGGCCTTGAATATTTTCTAAAATACAATCTAAAAGAGGTGTTATGTCTTTTTTCTCATCTTCAAGGTTTGTAATTGCAAATTTGTTTAATGAAGAAGCGTAAATGATTGGAAAATCAATTAAGTCTTCATTATCCGTAAGTTCAGTGAACAGGTCAAAAACTTTGTCAATTGTTTTATCAGGCTCCGCACCTTGTTTATCAATTTTATTTACCACTACAATAATTTTAATTCCAAGTTCTAGCGCTTTAGATAATACAAATCTTGTTTGTGGCATTGGGCCTTCTTGAGCATCAACAATTAATAATGCCCCATCAACCATGCCTAATACACGTTCAACCTCACCACCAAAGTCCGCGTGGCCTGGGGTGTCTACGACGTTGATTTTTACGCCTTTATAATCTACTGATATGTTTTTAGATAGTATTGTAATTCCGCGCTCACGCTCAATGTCATTACTGTCTAGTACGCATGTTTCTACTTCTTGGTGTTCCTTAAAAACGCCTGTTTGAGATAGTATGCAGTCTACAAGTGTTGTTTTGCCGTGGTCAACGTGTGCGATTATGGCAATATTTCTTAAATTTTTCTTTTGTGTCATTGTTGTTAATCCATTTCTTATGCTTCAAATTGTTTATTCTTACCCTACTTAACAATTTTACAACAAACAATTTTCTAGGTAAAATAAATATTAAAAGGAATGGGGGAGAAGAAGATGGATTTAAATAAAGTAAAACAAACTGACCCAGAGGTCGCAAAATATATTAATTTAGAATTAAAAAGACAACAAGATACAATAGAGCTTATTGCTAGTGAAAACATTGTAACTGAGGCTATTATGCAAGCTCAAGGTAGCGTGCTTACAAATAAATACGCTGAAGGTAAGCCACATAAAAGATTTTATAATGGTTGCGAGCATGTTGATGCTATTGAAGAATTAGCTCAAAAAAGATGTTGCGAATTGTTCGGTGTTGACCATGCTAATGTGCAACCGCACAGTGGCGCTCAAGCAAATATGGCAGTGTTTTTATACGCTCTTAAAGCAGGTGACACTATTTTAGGCATGGATCTATCAAACGGTGGGCACCTGACTCACGGTTCTCCTGTTAATTTTTCTGGCTTATACTTTAACGTAGTAAGCTATGGAGTAAACGAGCAAGGCGAAATTGATTATAACGACTTAAGACAAAAAGCGCTTGAAAATAAGCCAAAGTTGATTATCGCTGGTGCTTCAAATTATTCTAAAATAATTGATTTTAAAAAGTTTAAAGAAATAGCCGATGAAGTTGGCGCTTATTTAATGGCTGATATCGCACATATTGCAGCTCTTGTTGCAACAGGGCATCACCCAAGCCCTGCTTTATATGCTGATTTTGTTACTACAACAACACATAAAACTCTAAGAGGTCCTCGTGGCGGTATTGTTATGTGTAAGCAAGAGCACGCTTTAGGAATAGATAAAGCGGTGTTCCCTGGAATTCAAGGTGGACCACTTGAGCATGTAATTGCAGCAAAAGCAGTTGCGCTTAAAGAGGCGCTATC
>CAYJMX010000246.1:0-1851 GCA_964371485.1 uncultured Gammaproteobacteria bacterium
TCTTTTTCCTCTTTTGCTACTTTTTCTATTTTTCTTATGTCTAGTGTATTAAATTTTCTGTATAATTTTGCAATTATAAATGTGCCTATAAAACCAAATATAAGACTTATAAAGCACAATGTTGCAGCTGAAATATCATTTGCCCAATTGTTATATATGCTTAGCGAGATAATTGAAGAATTAAGGGCAAGCATTATTCCTATAAATATTTTTAAAATGTTTCTTGAAGCTATTGTGATAAAAATTCCAAGACAAAAAATCAAAAGTGAGAAAAGTATTGCACTGTTGCTCGTTTCGTTCATTTTCTTCTCCATTGTACAATGCTGTAAAAACCGCTTAAAACGACCAATACAATCATTGTTATAACTATTAAATTGACATTTAAAGTAGACACAATTTTTCCTATGATATCAGTACTATAGGTGTTTATTTGATACGACTGCGCTTGAGAGTTTATAAAAGGAAAAAACAGTAGGGCAAAAACACCCAGCACAACTGGTGTTAAAAATGTTTTATAGTTAAAGCTGAAGTCCCTTTTTTTTATTGGTTCAACATCTGTACTTAGATAAATAAGAAGTGCGCCAAGGCCAAGGGTAAAAAATAGAATTTGTATTATAAACATAAGAGGTGATTTTATGAGCACAAAAAAGCCCGCTATGCTTAAAAAAGTAACAATAGCTGCCACTACATATGTCTTTGCCTCTTTTGACACAAGAATCACAACACTCGATATAAACACCAATGCCGCTAAAAAATAAAATAGGGTATTTGAGATTGTATCCATTAACCAACTCCTTAACTAATAATAAAATAAAACCTTCCTTTTTGACAAACAATCTGGCCTTTTTGTTAAAAAACTTTATTTTTTCACAAATAAACCTTGTTGTTGTTATAATGCTTATATCAAATTCACATCAAAAATTTAATAGGTTAGTAGAATATTAGAGAGGCTAATAAACAATATGAAGATGTCCAAACTGTTTGTACAGACAATGCGTGAATTCCCAACAGATGCTCAAGCAACAAGTCACAAGTTCCTTGCTAGAGCTGGTTATATAAAAAAGTTAGCTTCTGGCATATACAGTTATCTTCCTTTGATGCAAAGAGTGTTGCACAAAGTATCAAAAATTGTTAGAGAAGAAATGGATAGAGCTGGTGCGCAAGAATTATTAATGCCTTTTGTACAACCTGCTGAAATTTGGGAAAAGTCTGGCAGATGGGAAGTGTACGGTAAAGAGCTTATGCGATTAAAAGACAGACACCAAAACCCAATGTGTCTGGCGCCAACCCATGAGGAAGTTATCACCTCAATTGCTACTGGTATATTATCTTCATATAAACAGCTACCTGTTAATTTATATCAAATTCAAACAAAATTTAGAGATGAAATCCGTCCACGTTTTGGTCTTTTAAGAGGGCGCGAGTTTATAATGAAAGATGCATACAGTTTCCATACTTCTCAAGAATGTCTTGATAAAGAGTATGAGGTAATGGCTCAAGCGTATAAAAAAATCTTTGAAAGATGTGGATTGGATACAAAAATGGTTCAATCTGATTCTGGTGCCATAGGTGGCAGTGTATCTCATGAGTTTATGGTGCTTACTGACACTCAAGTGGGTGAGAACGATGTATTCTATTGTGAAAAATGTGATTATAGTGCAAACTCTAACCACGCTATTTCAAAACTTCTTGATGAAACAACCGATGGCGGATTTGATAAAGAGGAAACTGTTGATACGCCAGATATTAAAACCAACGAAGAGCTGGCCAAATTCTTTAATGTTAATGAAAATTGTATTTTAAAATCAGTTCTATATATTGCTGATTATAAACCCGTGCTTGTTATGATAA
>CAYJMX010000247.1:0-1838 GCA_964371485.1 uncultured Gammaproteobacteria bacterium
ATATCATTTGCCCATGCCCATTTTTGTTGTAAAATAGTAATAACAAATAGATTTTAGGGGACTTTAAATGACTAATCAAACAGCCAATCAAGAATATGGAGCAGGCAATATCAGGGTTCTAGAAGGACTAGAAGCCGTAAGAGTACGTCCTGGTATGTATATCGGCTCAACTTCACAGCGTGGTCTACACCACTGTGTTTATGAAATCGTTGATAATTCAATTGATGAATCGCTTGCTGGATATTGCGATACTGTAAAAGTTACAGTACATCAAGACAACTCAGTTACTGTTGAAGACAATGGTCGTGGAATTCCTGTTGATATTAAAGAAGATTCTGGTAAATCAGCGCTAGAAATCGTTCATGCGGTACTACATGCTGGTGGTAAATTTGGCGATGGCGGATACAAAGTTTCAGGCGGATTACACGGCGTTGGCGCATCTGTTGTAAACGCATTATCTGAAAAATATGTTGTTGAGTCATCTCGTCAAGGCTTTGTACACAGACAAGAATACTTAAGGGGCGAACCTGTAACACAAGTTGAAAAAACAAAAGAAACAGAAGCTCGTGGTACAAAAACAAGATTCTGGCCAGACCCTGAAATTTTTACTGAAACGACTGAAATCGATTGTGATGTAATTGCAAACAGATTACGTGAAATGGCGTTTTTAAACAAAGGTTTAAGAATTCAATTTTTTGATAAAAAAACAGACAAAGAGCAAGAGTTTCACTATGAAGGCGGGATTGCAAGCTATGTTGAACATTTGAACAAAAACAAAAACGCATTATTTGATCCTCCAATTTATATGGAAAAAGTTGTAGACAGCGTTACTGTTGAAATTGCAATGCAATACACAGATTCATACTCTGAAAATGTTTTATCATTTGCAAACAACATCAACACACACAACGGTGGTACTCACTTAACAGGTTTTAGAAATGGTATCACTCGTGTAATTAACGATTATGCTAGAAAAAATAAAATCTTAAAAGACAATGAGTCAAACCTTGCTGGTGAAGACGTTAGAGAAGGCTTAACAGCTATTGTTTCTGTTAAAATCGGTAATCCAGAATTTGAAGGACAGACAAAAGAAAAACTTGGAAACGCAGAAGTAACACCAGCTGTAAACGATGTTATTCGTGACAAATTGCAAGAATGGTTAGAATTTAACCCAAAAATGGCAAAACACATTATCGAAAAAACATTACAAGCACAGCGTGCTCGTGAAGCTGCTAGAAAAGCAAGAGAATTAACAAGAAGAAAGACAGCACTAGAAAGTTCTTCTTTACCTGGTAAACTTGCAGATTGCTCATCTCATGAACCTGAAAAATGCGAACTATACATAGTTGAGGGAGATTCAGCGGGTGGAAGTGCAAAACAAGGTAGATCAAAGTCCTTATTCAAGCGCTTGGTATAAATATTTCAAAAAACCCAGAAGAAGTTGATGTTGAGAAATTAAGATACCACAAAGTTGTTATGATGACAGACGCGGATGTTGATGGCGCTCACATCAGAACACTTTTGATGACATTCTTCTTTAGATATGCTCGTCCTTTAATTGAAAAAGGATACCTATATATCGCGCAACCTCCACTATACAAGGCTACTGTGGGTAAAACTTCAGAATATCTATATGACGATAGAGGATTAGACAGAATGGTTCGTGACCGTGGTACAAAAGGATTGTCACTGCACAATAAGGACAAATCACACAGCGTATCAGATGAGAAACTTGAAGACTTGATTTATTCAATGTCTACATATTATCGCTCATTTTATAATCCAATTATCAATCAGATGCCATCTGTTATTGTGCGTGGCCTAATTCGCTCAAACGT
>CAYJMX010000248.1:0-1822 GCA_964371485.1 uncultured Gammaproteobacteria bacterium
ATTAGTACAAACATAAAATATAATCAACTAAATTGAAGGTTTGAGTTAAATATGATATTGAGATACCTGAGTGATTAACCTTGTGCGAAATGACAAGCGACCTTTGAGTCTTCTCCCTTAAGTTTTGGCTTTTCTCTTAAGCAATCCTCTTGGATAAAATCACACCTTGGATGAAAATCACAACCCATAATTTTAGTCTTAATTGAAGGCGGTTGGCCTTTTATATTTTTTAATTTTACACCTTTTTTGTTGGGTAAAGACGCTATTAACGCCTTTGTGTAAGGGTGTTTTGGGTTTTGAAAAAGTTCTTTTGTTTTTTGTTGCTCAACAATATTTCCAAGGTACATAATTGTAATATCATCGGCATATTTTGAAACTATGGCTAAATCATGGGTGATTAAAATTATTGTCCTGCCTTGTTTTTTAATGCCTTCTAACAGTTCTAAAATTTGCGCCTGTATTGTCGCATCAAGAGCCGTTGTGGGTTCATCTGCTATTAATATATCAGCATCACACGCTAGTGCCATAGCAATTATGACCCTTTGTTTCATTCCGCCTGATAGCTCATGCGGATATCCCTTAATTCTTTCTTTGGCGTTTTTAAAACCTAGACTCTCAAGAGTTTCTATGGCAAGTTTTATGCCAGCTTCTTTTGTCACATCTTTGTGTAAAAGGATTGTTTCTAATAGTTGATTTTCAATAGTATATAATGGATTTAGGCTCGTCATCGGGTCTTGCGGGATGAGTGCGATTTTTTTGCCTCTAATTTTTCTTAAATCTTGCTCTTTTAGTTTTAAAATATCATTATTTTCAAATAAAATTTCACCGTTAATTATGTGAGATTTTTTAGGTAATAATCTTAAAATGCTCATCATAGAAAGAGTCTTTCCACAGCCAGATTCTCCTACTATGGCGTGAATTTTACCTTTTTGAAATGTAAAATTTAAATCCTTTAAAACGCCATATTGAACATCGTCGATTTCAATATTAAGCGAATAGTTTTTGATTTCTAAAATTGTATCCATAGAAAAATTATAGCACAGCCCTGTTGTTTGCCATTGCCCTTAATTTTAGTTAAGTGGCTGTTCTATATAAATCCCTTCTCCGCCCATATATTCAACCAATTTTCCATCTAAGTATAAATAAACTGGTTTTTTTATATTAAGTGAATTAATTGTACCTTTAAGTTGATCAAGCCTGCTTTGCACAGAATGTGTTCCGCCGCCAAATTCAAAATCACGAGTTAAATTTATTATATATTTTGTGGCATCTTCTTTTACCCACATAAGCTTTGTTGTTTGTGGAATTTCGCTGAATATTCCTTGAGCTTTTTCGCTATTTGTTGGACCTTTTAAAAGTTCTTGTATTGCTTTTTCAAGACTGGAGTTTGAATTTGCTCTTGCAATCGCTTTTATATTGCCATCTTTTGTGAAGAAATAAACCTTGTAACCTTTTGAACTCGTTGGTTTTTTAAATTGGTCAAATTTTACTTGTTTTGTGACTGTAGTTTTATTTGTGGTTAACGTGTCTTGATAGCTTGCTTTACCAAGGTAAACATAAATATAATACCCTCCGCAAATTAGTGCACAAATTATTAATGTTCTTATAAAAATTCCCATTTTTTACTCCATTGAAAATACTTTTTCTACTTTAAAATTATTATCTATTAATTTTGCGATAGAAACAAGTTTGTTGTCATATGTTAAGAGGAAAATCTCGCCATCTGGCGCTTGAACGCTTGCTTTTATACTATTTCCATTTTTTATTTTTATAAGCTCTTGCTCATTTAGTTTATATTCTTTAAAATTTAGCGCTTCAATTG
>CAYJMX010000249.1:0-1817 GCA_964371485.1 uncultured Gammaproteobacteria bacterium
CAAGTCATCACTTGTATTTCAGGTTTATCTATTGTTAATTGCTTTAAATAACTATCATACTTGACTGCCCCAAAAACGGTTACACTAGCGCCAACAGGATACATTGCCTTATATCTCATTAATTGTTTTTTATTTTTTAATTTAAAAAACATACTAAGGGTCATTTCACCTGTGCCATCGCCTATTACAACATGAAAAACTGTAAGTCGCTTTGGAGTGTCAAAAGAGCTTACTCTTTTAATGTTTGCAAATATGGTCACATTCTCGCCTAATTTTAGACTTGAAATTTTCACACTACCTTTATAATCAATATATCTTTTTGGGTAATATTCAAACAAATCTTTAACCGTATATATTCCAAGTTTGTTGAATAATAGTGCAGTTTTAGGGCCAACACCAGATACGAATTTTACATCAATTTCAGCTATATCATCTGTGTAAGGCCTAATTTCAGTTACTGTGTCTTCTTTCTTTTTAACCCTTTGCACGGGTTTTATAAGGGCTTTAAAAAATGCGAAAGTTTCAGCTAAAAGATTCACGCTATACGCACGAGAAGATGGGGAATCAATGTGATATTGTTCAAAATGTGTGATTAATTTTTCAATTCTATGGCGTTCTGTTTTATTTATTTTTTTTAAAACAGTCCTTAAAGTAGTTAGAACAAACTTTGAAAATGTAGATTTCTTGCCCACAACATTTATATATTTGTGTTCAATTTCAACCTTGCAGGCTGTGATGATTTGGCTATGAATTTGTTCAAAACTCAACACAGTGCCCATTTTAGATATTATTTTCCCTAACAGCTAACACTTCATAAATGTTGATTTTTCGAGCCTTACCGCGAATTGCAACTTCTCTTATTTTTATTACATCTACATACTTTTGAACATTTTTATAAGTTTCCTCACTTATTAAAAACTTTGTTCTATAAACTTTGTTATAATTTTCAATTCTGCTTGCAGTATTTACAGTATCCCCAATTACAGTGTATTCAAGGCGCTCTTCTGTTCCAATGTTTCCAACAAAAGCGTCACCCGTTGCAATACCAATACCTATTTCAATTTTTGGCTTACCTTCATCAATCCATTTTTCTTGCAATGAATTCACCTTTTTAAGCATTTGATTGGCGCAATTTATGGCATCTAACGCATGAGAGTCCCTTTGAATTGGTTCACCAAAAATAGCCAGTATGGCATCTCCCATAAATTTATTTAAAATACCGTGATTATTTTCAATAATTGGAACAACGGCTGTAAAATATTCATTTAATATTTTTGTCACTTCTTCAGCACTTAATTTTTCACTTATTGTTGTAAAACCACGAATGTCAGCAAACAATACAGTAATATCCGCACGCTTTCCGCCAAGCTTTACTGAATCAATGTTATCAATAACGTTTCTCATAACGTCTTTTGATAGATATTTTCCCATTGCATTTTGAATTTTTTCTTTTTTTCTACCCTCTGTTATGTATCTAAAATAATACGCTACACCGATAGCAAAAAGAACGAAAAGTTCAGGCATTATAACGCTTACTGTGACTTTATTTAGGTACATAATAAAAGCAAAAACCAAATAAAATAGCATTAAAGCTGAGCAAGAAAATATTCCATACGCCACAGGAAGATAATACGCAAGAGCAAATGACATTAAAAATAATAAAAGTATGATAAAGAAATTATAGATCGGACTAGAGTTTCTTAAAAATTCATTATTCAATAAATTATCAAAATTTGTTGCTTGAATATCTAGCCCTGAAAAAGAATCTGAAATAGGCGTACGTTTTACATCCAACAATGCTTGAGCGTTAGCATTTG
>CAYJMX010000250.1:0-1793 GCA_964371485.1 uncultured Gammaproteobacteria bacterium
AAGCATTCATAGTATAAACAGGAACATTTGAGAAAAATTCCTCTTTTAAGCTTGGCGCCACTTTATTTTCGCTATCATCATAAGAATTATTTACAAGTGCTTTTATCATTGATAAAAATCCAGATAAAAAAGCAGCACTTAAAATTAAAAACACGCTGAATGACGCGATGATTAAAGCAATTGAACTTGCCTTAAAAATTGGCGGAATAAGCATTGTTAGAAAAATTAAATATATAACTAGACTAAGAGTCAAAACTGGATTTTTAAACACCAAAGAAAATGCTTTAGATAGGTTAATATACATATGTCCCCCTTGAGATTATTTTAAATATATTATAATATTGATTTAATTATAAGATAAACAAGGCAAAAAATGTTAAGATTTTCTCAAGAACACGATTTAAAAGGCGCCCTTATTTGTGTTGAAGGCATTGATGGGTCAGGCAAGTCTACACAGCTAGACCTATTGCACACTTGGCTAAAGTCACAAAATTTAGATGTCATTTTAACCCAATGGAACTCATCAGATCTCATTTCTCAAACAACAAAGCGCGCCAAGAAAAAAAACTTATTATCAGGCAGGACTTTTTCAATTCTACATGCTATAGATTTCGCCCACAGGCTTGAAAATACAATCATTCCAGCTCTTAAAGCAGGCTTTGTGGTTCTTGCTGATAGATATGTTTACACGGCTTTTGCTCGTGATGTTGCTCGTGATGTTGATAAAAAATGGGTTAGAAACATGTATGGTTTTGCAATTAAGCCAGATTTAAGCGCTTATTTTGATGTAAGTTCTAAAATCTCACTAGAAAGAATTTGTGCCAACAGACAGCCAAAGTTTTATGAAGCTGGTATGGATATGAAATTATCAAACAATCCGTACAAAAGTTATGTTTTATTTCAAAACAGGGTAATTGAACAGTATAAGGATATGGTTGATGAGTATGGATTAATTAAAATTGATGCCACAGAATCAATACATAAAAAACAATTATATTTTAGAAAGCTTGTTGTAGATGTCCTTAAAAAAAGAGGTTTCAAACTAGAGTGTGAGGATTTAAATGGATAAAAAGCACGGTTATGATGGCCTTTTAATTGTAGTTGAAGGGACAGATGGCGCAGGTAAATCTACTCAAGTAAATATGTTATCCACTTTTGTTCAAAATCTTGGATACGGCTCAATAGTTTCAGAATGGAAAACCTCAAGACTTATTTCAGGGTTGATTAATGAAGCCAAAGAAAAACATATTTTAAATACAACAACTTTTTCACTTTTATATGCTGCTGATTACGCCGATAGGCTTGAAAATGTAATTATACCAGCACTTGAGGCGGGCTTCGTTGTAATTTTAGATAGATACATATACACTGCCTTTGTAAGAGATGGTGCAAGAGGGCACGATATTAAGTGGGTCAAAAAACTTTATGATTTTGCACCAGAACCAGATTTAGTTTTCTATCTTGATATGCCAGTAGACAAACTTATGAAAAGGCTGATTTCTACAACTGGATTGGATTATTTTGAATCAGGAAGAGATATTGGATTATCTACAGATATCTATGAAAGCTTTAAAATTTATCAAAAGACTTGCTTAGATGAGTATAAAAAATTAGCAAAAGAATATGATTTCAATGTTATAGACGGCTTAAAATCTAAAAAAGAAGTGCACTCTATTATTAAATCAAAAGTTAAAAAAGTGCTTGATTCTGGGGCAATTAGCTAGTTTGTAAACAATATTTAATATTATTTTAGAAATTTTGGCAAAATTATTTTTTCACGCGTATTATACCAA
>CAYJMX010000251.1:0-1792 GCA_964371485.1 uncultured Gammaproteobacteria bacterium
GCCAAATGCTTCAGAGTTAAAGAAATTACCCAATCTACCCACTGCTTGTGCCAGAATTACGCCGTATGAAAAAGAATCTAGATAAGGCAAAATTGGCTCTTTTTTAATTTTTAAATATGAAATGGCGCCAATAATACCACCTATCATCGCCCCATGGATTGAAATCCCACCAAGCCAAATAGCCATAATTTCATTTGTATTTTTAAGATAATATTTTAAATCAAGTACTACATAATAAAGCCTTGCAAAAATTATCCCCAAAATTACCACTGGAAAAAATACATCAGATAGAACTTCGAGGTTAACCTGTTTATAGTGCTTTTTTGCAACAAAGTAGGTAACAAAAATGCCAGTTAAAATAGCCAAAAACATACATACGCCATACATTTTAACGCTAAAAGTGCCGATTGTAAAAGCATTCTCAATCGGTGATTGAAACATTATTTCTTCTCAACATTTACAAGATCATATTTTGTAGCGTACTTAAGCGACTCTTCACTTAGCTCTACAATTTTATCTTCAACATCAGATTTATCACTAGCACTAGGGCTTAAAACAAGATATTTTTTATACGCATCAATTGAAGCATTTAAATTGTCAACAAAAGATTTAGCATCAGCTTCAGAGATATTTTTTACATCATCATCATACTCTTGCACTTCAACTTCAACTTTTGAACTGTCAGAACCATCAGAATCACCATCAAGTATATCATATGCGATGTACTCTAAAGTTACACCAAGAGAATATTGAGCATCAGCAAACTCTGGCTTTAACAAAGTGGCCTCAAGCAGGTTGTCTTTTGCTTTATCATATTGCTCATCAGAAATATAAGCTACCGCGAGGTTATATCTTGTTTCTAAAATGTTTGGATCAAGATCCAATGAAGATTCAAGTCTTGAAATGGCAGATTTGTAATCGCCTTTTTGAATAAAATCTTGAGCGTTATCGTTAAGCGTTTGAATGGCTGCGTTATTTATACAAGAAGTAGAGAACACGCTTACAAGTAAAATGGTTGTTAATAATAATATTTTCTTCATAAGTAAACCTCGTTTTTTTTAAATAATATAATTAAAATTAGATACTAGCAAGTATGTTACATAAAAAAATAATAAAAATAGCCCATATAGGCTAATTTAACCAATCAAAACTTTTTACAGATTTATCCGAGTTTAAACTGCCATTTACCTTTACAATGAATAATCTAAATTCTGGAGAAGACAATCCAATTAATGGGATTTTATTTACATTGTCAAAAATTTCAGATTTTGAATTCTCTGAAAGCTTATTTCCACTTAAAATATTAACAAGAGAATTTAATGACGTGTTTCCAACCGGCCCTAGAACATTACTGACATTTTTAGATAATCTACCAAGTACTTCAATATTGGCGTTATCCGCCATAATGTCATAATCGCCAGATATGAAAATGCTTAAATTTTCGCCTGAAGAATATACTTCAAGGTTGCTCATTTTGCCATCTTGCACACTAAAATCACCTTGAATTTTTGAAAATTCACCAGTTTTATATGGCGACAATACTTGAATAATATTATTTAAAGTTAAGCCAAAAATCCCACTTCTAACAAGGTTTCCAGCTCTTAAAAGATATTCTAGCGAGCCAAGTTTTGACATTTTTCCATTGTTTACTACAAAAGATACATTCCCCATAACAGACTTTATCTCATTTGCCTTTGTGGGCATTTTTCCGCTTAAATTTACTTGTGCATTTGTGTTTCCAGATATCTGATTTTCAAGTCCAATAAATCCCTTTACAAGAGTTTGAGCATCA
>CAYJMX010000252.1:0-1771 GCA_964371485.1 uncultured Gammaproteobacteria bacterium
ATTTTATCTTTAAATTTAAACTAAATTATAAGCTTTCTTTTTTAAATGCTTTAAAGATGTCATCAACGGCCCAATGGAAGCCAAATTGCAATGCGATACCATTTCTTCCGCCATTTCTTACCATTGCTTGACCAAAACCTGTAAATCTATCACCAGCACGCTTTTGTAGACCTATGCCATATTGAACATATGGATCAACTGATAGCTGTGGAAGTGCCACATCATTTGCCTTAAACTTAGTTTCATCAAACAAGTTCCAAAGCATCTGCACACTTGCATATGGTTGCCATCCATTGTCTAAATTAGCGATAAATTTCACCCCAGGGGCAATTTGCATAGCATTTAATGGATCAGCGCTCATATTAACACCAGCAGAATTTGTATAATCAAATGTGTTAATAAAAGAATAAGACATTAGATAGTTTGGTTGCAAGATATATTTTCCACCTTGAAATTCAAAGTTATATCCAGCTTTCATAGCAGCACCAGCAGTTAGTGTGTTAAAGTTATCAATGCCAAACATTGAAGAGGCTCTTGAACCTAGCGCACCCGCGCTTATTGTTGTTGCAATGAATAAGTCATCTTTAAAAAATGATCCCATAGCGCCTAATTGTCCGCCGTTTTGATTGATATTTACATCTTCATAATATTGAGTTGAACCAGTATATGCGCCATAACCAGAGAATATAGCATCCCAACCTTTTTTAAGTTCAATTATTTCACTATCTGCTCCAAAGAATGAACCATAGGCAAAAGTATTTACATTAGGACCATTGTTTAAAGCTACATTATCATAGCTAGCATATGGTCTTAACCAAGCGCCATTATGCTCTTCTGTAGCAATTCCAACATCAGAATACTTTGTAGCACTAGCAGATAAAGAACTATCGGCAAGAGCAACCTTATTGGCGTTTTTCATCATAATTCTTATTGAGCGAGGAAGTGCGATGAACAAGTCAAAGTTTGAAAATGCATGATCATATGAATTAAGCTGAGCCAGATATCCACCAGCTTGAGAAGCAACAGGGGCAGACATTGTTGGATTATTAACAACCTTTTTACCATTGGTATCAAAAATCAATAAACCGCCAGAAGCCAGTTGAGAAGCATCAACGTCATAGTCATATTGATAGATTGAATCTACTATTTTAAGCTGGTCAGGATTTATAGTTAAATTACCAGCAGTAGAAGCTGAAACATTGTTTGCTGTGACACTTACTGTTGTTGAGCCTTCTTTTTCAGTAATTAATTTTATCGCTGAAATGTTGATTGCATTAGCTAGAGAGCTTGTATTTTCAAAATAGTCAGCTGTTTCATTTTGCAAATCAACATCTATCATTACATTAAGATTAGAGTTTAGTGTCCAATTGTTTGCGGAGTTATATCCATTTATTTGTCCGTTTTGAACATCTAGTGTTGAATTACCATTTACAATGAAATCTCCACCAACAAAGTTATTGCTAACTTTTAAGGTGCCATTGTTCAGAGTTGTTGTACCTGTAAAACCTGACATATCAGCGTTAAGGGTTACATGCCCGTTTGATGAAGAGTCGTTTATGTTTAAATCACCAGTGCCTGAAATTGCGTTGTTAAAAATAGAGGATCTACCAGAATCAACGTTAATATTAATGATGCCGCCAGTTGATTGTATAAAATCTCCACTAAACCCGCTTACTTCTGCGACATTATTCAGTGTTAATTCCTTGCCAGTAGTCATAATGATTCCACCAACAGAAGAAGCTATAATTTTATTACCATTACCCTCAACAAT
>CAYJMX010000253.1:0-1768 GCA_964371485.1 uncultured Gammaproteobacteria bacterium
TAATATTTGCAATAATTGTCCTAATGATAATATGTACTTCAAAAATAGAAATCTTTATTGACAACTTGGATGACGTACATATCTACACTGCAAAAGGCATTGGAATGGCACCTATTATTGACCAGTGGGACAAATTTGCTGTCGACACCAGAATAAAAGATTTTAAGCGAGGCGAACTTGCTGTATATAAAATCCCTAAAGAAAAAGGGACGTATTATCAAAGGGTTATCGCCATTGAGGGTGATATTATTGAAATAAAAAGGAATAACAAAAGCGAAGGTGTTGTTTATTTAAACGGGGACGTTTTAGATGAGCCGTATCGAGAAAGCCTTTATGAGGATTCTCCAGCAAAGGAGGCGAATCATTTTGGGCCTTACAAGGTGCCAAAAGATTGTTATTTTATACTTGGCGATCAAAGGGATTTGTCCTATGACAGCAGGTTTTTTGGTGCAGTTAAAAAAGAAAATATCATTGGTAAAATTTTCTTGATAGATAAAAAAAGAAAATAAACAAAGCATATTGCCACTTGTTTATCTAAAAAAAGATGTGCCAAAATAGCTTGTGTTTTAAAGAGCAAAACAAATGGGCACTTTGATATTCAATACCACTTAGACAATTTAAAAAGGGTAAAAGTAGTATTGAATATCAAATTTTAAAGTATGATGGAATTAGATATAATCAAAGGCAGTTTAAAGCCTCTCTTTGACCTTGTCAAGCAGGTCACCAACTGCCCAGTTGAAGCCAAATTGCAGAGCAACACCATTAATGCCACCATTTCTTAGCATAACTTGCCCATAGCCTGAGAAATCGTCATTCACTTGTTTTTGAAGACCAACTCCATATTGAACATATGGGTCAACACTGAATTGTGGAAGGGTTGTTGAATTTGCGCTAAATTCAGTTCCACTAAATAGGTTCCACATCATTTGAACACTAGCATAAGGTCTAAAGCCGTTTTCAAGGTTTGCAATGAATCTAACACCAGGGGCAATTTGCATTGTATTTAGAGCATCTGATGCAATGTTTAAACCTGATGCATTTTTGTAATCGAAAGTATTAATGAAAGAATATCCAAGTAGCATATTTGGCTGCAAGATATATTTTCCACCTTCAAATTCAAAGTTATAACCAGTCTTGGCCGCTAGTCCTGATGTGAAAGTGTTAAAGCTTTCATGTCCAAAGGCAGTATTTGCTGAAGAATTTAGCGCTCCAATGTTACCTGTTAAACCTAAGAAGTAGTTGTCTTTGAACAATTGAGCCGATGTTCCCAATGAGCCACCATTTTGATATATATTTACACCATCATAGTTTAAGCTAGCACCGTTATAAGAACCATATGTAGAGAATATAGCGTCAATTCCGTGATTCAGTTCAATCATATTAGTATCAGCGCCAAAGAATGTCCCATATCCAACTCTATTTACTTTTGGACCATTTGATAAGTTAACAGTATCAAAACTAGCATATGGTCTTAAGAAGGCAGAATTTTGTTCATCTTGAACCACATCCTTTGCGTATTTATATGCTTTAGTGTCAACTATTGCATATTTATTTTGGTTTTTCATTTGCTTTCTAACAATTAATGGAAGTGTTGTTAGAGCATCAAAACCTTGAAGTGCTTGATAGTTTGTATCCAATACTGTTAAATACGCACCAGCTGACGCACCAACAGGGGCTGCCATAACTGATGGAGTGACATTAGAATAGCTAGAAGCGCTTCCTCTTGTGAATTGGAACTTTCCTGTTGAATTATTATAATCAACGTCGT
>CAYJMX010000254.1:0-1738 GCA_964371485.1 uncultured Gammaproteobacteria bacterium
GCAGAATAGGCCAAGCAAAATCTGATTATTTCCCACAACTTGGTTTAAGCACTGGGTATTATTTTGAAGACAATAAAAGTGCAAATTCAAATAATTCATATCAACTAAGCACAAGCATAAACCAGCTTATTTGGAATTTTGGCAGAACATCTGCCTTAATTAACATGCAAAAATTTAACACAGAATCTGCAGGCTATGACCTAGATTACAGCATATTAAACACGGTTTACAATGTAAGAATAGCATATTTTGCAGTTCTTGCAGCAAAGGCCAATGTAGATATTTTTGAACGCTCCGTAAAAATAAACACTCTTAACTACAAAAGAACAGAAGCGATGTTTAAAGAAGGTTTAAGGTCAAAAATTGATGTTGTAAACGCCGAAGTTAACCTTACAGAAGCGAAAACAGCACTTATTGATGCAAAATTTCAACACAGAAATTCCATAATTAATTTAAAAAATATGATGTATTACATTGAAGATGGCAAGTTTGAAATTGAAAATACTGAAAATTTTAACTACCTAGAGAAAAACTACAGAATGCATACAGTTGAAATTGTAGATAGAGATCCAGATGATGACGATGACTTATCGGATGAATTCAACGCCGTGCTTTTAACTTCAGGCATTAAAAAAGAAAATATCCTAGAAGATTACACATTTACACCATATAAAATTGAACTGCCAAAAGCAATTGACGCTGCGTATCAAAATCGTCCAGATTTAAAATCATTGTCTATGGTAATTCGTGCTCAAGAAGAATCTTTAAAGCAAATTAAAAGACTGTGGGTGCCATCAATAAACGCTAAAGCAGGTTATGGCATGGTTCAAATGAATGGAGCCAATAATCCAAATTATGGCGCCAGTGCGAATTTAGATTTTCCAATAATTAATGCTATGGATATTAAATATAAAGTTGAAGAAGGACATTCTTATCTAAAAATCGCACATGATAATTTTGATTTAAGAAAGAAAAATGTAAACTATGAAATACAAAGATATCATACAACTTTAAGAAGATATGAAAAAACAATTCCTCTTATGGCAGACAAGGTACGTCAAACGCTAGAAAACTTTGAACTAGCGGATGGTAGATATGCCGTAGGGTTGAACAATTTTATAGAATTACAAGACGCACAAATTAACTACAACAATGCTCAACTTGCCTTTGTGCAAACAGTGTTTGACTATAATTTGGCAAAAGAAGAATTAAAAAAAGCCATGGGGGTTAGATGAAAAAGCAAAACGGCATAATAATAGGATCTATAGTAGCAATAGTGGCTTTAGCACTTATAATCACACTTTTAAAACCAAGCCAAAGGGTGCAATATTCTATGGCTCCTGTTAAAAAAAGAGATATTGTTGAAGTAGTTGAAGCATCAGGCACAGTCAAACCGCTTATTACAATTGACATTGGAACACAAGTATCTGGTACGATAAAATATTTATATGTTGATTTTAACTCTCAAGTTAAAAAAGGCCAGTTGCTGGCGCAAATTGATCCGGCGTTATTTCAAGCGCAAGTGGATAGAGCACAAAGTGACTTGAACTCCGCTAGAGCAAATTATCAAAGAATTAAAACACTTCTTGATTATCAAAAAGTGAACTATGAAAGATATTCTAGATTATACACAAAGCACTATGTGTCAAGAAACGACCTTGACCTTGCAAGAGCAAATTATGAATCTCACTTGGCCGAACTTAATTCAATGGAAGCTTCAATCAAGCAAGCACAAGCT
>CAYJMX010000255.1:0-1712 GCA_964371485.1 uncultured Gammaproteobacteria bacterium
CGGCCGAATTTATTAAATTTTTGTTTTGAGGAAATGCTTGTTTTAAAAGTTCAATTGCAATAGCTTCGCTGATCTCTTGTGTTGCCTCATGCGAATTTTGAGCTTGAGCAATTCTCGCAGCTTTTGAAAAAAATATTCCCTATTTCTAAAGTTTCATTATTGTGCATTTTTTTAAATCCTATCTGATAAATCAACTGAATAAAACATAGTGCGTGGCTCTTGCCTCGCCTTGTTTTTTTAATATACCTTTTTCTATCAAATCATTAATATCATTTGTCGCAGTATCTTGAGAGCAATTGCCCATTTTCGCCCACTTTGTAGTGGTTAAATTCCCTTCAAAATTATCCATAAATCTATTTAAAATCTTCTTTTGTCTAGCGTTCAACATAAGATTGGAATTTTTCTGCCAAAATTCAGCTTTTTTAAGCACATCAAAAAGCATTTTATCGCTTTCTTTTATCGCATCATATAGTGTTTCTAAAAACCAGACTAGCCAATCAGTAATACTTACCTTACCTTTTTGAGTTTTCTCTAAAATATCATAATACTGTTTTCTATTTTTTTGAATTTGAGCAGACATTGAATAAAACCTATAATGCGTCTCATCACTTCTTGATAAAAACATATCGCTCAACGCCCTTGCAATCCTTCCGTTTCCATCTTCAAAGGGGTGCAAAGTTACAAACCACAGGTGAACAATCCCTGCTTTAATCAATAAATCAATGCTGCATTTTTTATTCAAATATTCTAAAAAATAAATCATCTCATCTTCAAGCATATCAGCACAAGGTGCTTCATAGTGAACTTTTTCTTTTCCAACACTGCCTGATACAACTTGCATTGGGCCTTGCTTATCGCTTCTATATTGCCCAACCTCTATTTTATACATACCGCTATATCCTGTTGGAAAAAGTGCCGCCTGCCAGCCTAGCAGTCTATCTGTCGTCATTGGACTAAGATAATTTTGCACAGCATCAATCATAACCTCAACAACGCCATCAATATTTCTTGAGCTTGCAATATCAGAATCTATATTTATCCCCAATTTTCTTGCTACAGATGATCGTACCTGATTAAAATCTAAAATCTCACCTTCGATTTCACAAGATTTGATAATATTTTCAGTCAAACTTTTTAGCTGCGCGCTATCTTTGATTTCAAACCCTAGTGAGTCCATTTTTCCAAGCAAATACCCTTGTGCTTTTTTTATTTTGCACAAAACCTCTTGAAGCTTGTTGTTGTCAAACTCAAATTCACGCCAGTTGGGTTGTTGATATAAATATTTCATAATTATCTCCGAATATTATACGGATATTATAACCGATATCTACGCAAAAATCAAGAGTATCTCCGAGTTATTTTCGTATATTTTAGAGAATATCTCCGAAAAGGTATTTCCTGAATAATTTCTTAATAACTTTTTCTGAAAATAGGGTTGACTTTAAGTTGAAACAGAGTGATTAATGTGAGTGTATTAATCAAAAGAAAGGTGACACTCTCAGATAAATTCAAAAATCGCACAACATCTTAAGGGCTTTTAAAAATTAAGCCGGTTAGCGAAAAATAGCGAGCGGATTTTGGCAAGAGTGGAGCTTTAGCGTAACTCGTCCAAGTGAGCAAAACCACGCTTTTGTGAACTGCCAATAATCCAAGACAAGACCTGAATATTTATATTCAAGGTCAAGAGCGTAATTTTTCCCAAATTTATAAAT
>CAYJMX010000256.1:0-1685 GCA_964371485.1 uncultured Gammaproteobacteria bacterium
ATAACCTTTTGAAGGTGTTGTGCGTTTTTCGTTTCAATTGTGACAGATAGATAGCACTCGTTAATTTCCATCCCCTTGCCGCCTTGATTGTGTCTTACTCTTATAACATTTGCACCATACTCGGCGATAATTGTTGACACCGCCTTTAATTGTCCAGGTTTATCAAGTAGTTCTATGGTTAAATCTGAAAGTCTTCCCGTTTTTAAAAGGCCTCTGTTTATTACTTTTGATAAAATATTTACATCAATATTTCCGCCAGAAATAATACAGGCAACATTTTTACCTTCAATTGGAAGCTTGTTAAACATCGCAGCTGCAACTGATAACGCTCCTGCGCCTTCTGCGACAAGTCGTTGAGTTTCAATAAGTTCTAAAACCGCAGCCGCTATTTCATCGTCTGATACAGTAACAATGTCATCGACATATTTTTTGCAATATTCAAAAGTGAATTCTCCTGGCATTTTAACGGCTGTACCATCAGCGAATGTTGAAACCTTGCTTGATTCCGTTCTTATGGAACACTGTTTTGAATTGTACATAGAGCAAGCGCCCTCGGCTTGAACGCCATAGACCTTGCAATCTGGCTTAAGAGATTTTATGGCAAATGCCACACCAGCAATTAATCCACCACCACCTATTGGTACAATTACGGTATCTATATTTTGAAGTTGCTCTAGAAGTTCTAGTGCCACTGTTGCTTGACCAGAAATTATATCCTCATCATCAAATGGGTGAATAAAAATTGCACCAGTTTCTTTTTGAAAAGCAAGCGCTTTATTGTACGCATCATCATAAACACCATCCACTAGAACAATTTTTGCCCCATATTTTTTTGTCGCTTCAATTTTTGAAATTGGTGCCGTTGATGGAATAAAGATTGTGGCTTTTATGCCGTGCTTTTGAGCTGCTAGCGCCACGCCTTGTGCGTGATTTCCAGCCGAACATGCGATAATACCAAGGTCTTTTTGTGCTTGTGTTAGATTATTTATTTTATAATAGGCACCTCTTAGTTTAAAAGAGGCTGTTGTTTGTAGGTTTTCAGCTTTAAGATAAATGTTTGTGTTGTTTAAATTTTCATTAATCGAAGGGGCAAGGATTAAATCCGTTTCCCTTACTACTTTTTCTAAAACTTTTTTGGCATCATATAATTTCTCAAGTGTTAACATTGGCTATCCTTTATTTTCAACTTGAGTATAGCATTTTTTATAACGTTGTGCAAAATGTTAAATAGGTGTAAAATTTCTGCTTGTGCCATAGTCTTTAGATACAGTGTCGCCTATGGATTCAATTTCTTTGTATAACTTTTCAAGCTCTTTTTTATCATAAGCGTCAATGCCAGCTTTTTTTGGATAAATTGAATATTTAGATTTGTTCAATGATGGCGTTATGTTTGGCATAACAACGTTTGCCCCCGCTTGAAGTGCCTTTAAGCGCCCGTGTTCAAAAAGCGTTTCAAGTGCCGTTGTAGCGGGAAGGTTGATTTTTGGCATATTTAGTCTTACTAAAGAAAGTACCTTTAAAGACAGTTTAAAATCACCATTTTCTTGTCCTTTTAAAATTGTGTCATTGTGTGATACAAAAGGGCCAAGGCCAATCATATCGGCGTTTAGTTCTTTAAAAAACATAATATCTTTAGCGATTGACTCCAAGGTTTGATTAGGAAGACCTATCATAATCCCTGTGCC
>CAYJMX010000257.1:0-1674 GCA_964371485.1 uncultured Gammaproteobacteria bacterium
TTTAAAGCATTTAAAAAAGAAAGCTTATAATTTAGTTTAAATTTAAAGATAAAATGAAAAAGTATGCCTTATTTTGGATTGTTAAAATTTGATATACGACATTGTTTGTTTTATTGTTGAACTGATAGGACTGGCGTAGATTGCGTGAAATAACTTTTAAATATTTTATAAAGTATCCTATATGTCAAAACAAAAGAACTTGCGAGTTTAATTTTACAAAGGCAGTATAAAAAAGAGGGCAAAATGAAAAATATTGCAATTATTTTAGCTTCTGGAAATGGCGATAGGATGGGAATCGACATTCCTAAACAATTTGCTAAAATAGCGGGAAAAACTGTAATAGAGCATACTTTAGAAATTTTTGAAAGAAATTTTGAAATAGATGAAATTGTAGTTGTAACTAAAAAAGAATATGTCGAAAAATGTGAAAAAATTGTTATTGATAATGGTTATAAAAAAATATCAAAAATATTAGTTGGCGGAAAAACCAGACAAGAGAGCTGCTCTTGTGCGGTTATGATCCTTGATGCTCAAGATGAAGATAATGTTTTAATCCACGATGGTGTTAGGCCCTTTTTAAGCGATATCATTATAAAAAATTGTATTGAAGCTTTAAAAAAACACAGAGCTGTCGTTGTTGCAGTAGCTTCAACTGATACTCTAGTTAAAGTTGATTCAGATTTAATAATTGAAAAAATTCCAAATCGTACATATTTAATGAGAGGACAAACCCCTCAGGCATTTAAGTATGATTTAATTAAAAAAGCCCACACTTTGGCCAATAACGACAAAGAGCAAAACAATTTTACTGATGATTGTGGCTTGATTAAACATTACAATTTAAGCGATATTTTTGCAGTTAATGGCGATGAGTGTAATATTAAAATCACAAAACCAATAGACTTACATATTGCAGATAAGTTGTTTCAATTAACAACTTACGGCCCAAAATACGACAGTTTAGAGGCTTTAAATGATAAAGTAATTGTCATTTTTGGTGCAAGTAATGCAATAGATAAAACAATTGCACAAATGGCAAAAGACAATATGGCAACTGTCTATGCCTATTTTAAAAAAGATGGATTAGACGTAAGTAACAACATTGATATCAGCCAAATATTAGAAGAAATTTATAAAAAAGAAGGAAAAATTGACTTTATAATTAATACAGCTAGGGCGTCAAAAGCAGATATGCTTGAATCAAGAGATATTTTTGATATTGAAGATGAAATTAAAATAAACTATTTTGGCGCAATTAATGTATTAAAATCATCAATAAAATATCTTAAAGAGTCTAAGGGCTCTTTGCTGTTATATGTTTCAAATTCATGCGCAAAAGATAGTGCAATGTGTCCGATATATTCTTCTACAAAAGCTGCACTAATAAATTTAACTCAGGCCGCATCTGAAGAATACTATCAAGATGGCATCAGAATTAATATTATAAGTCCTCAAAGAACGGCTACCCCAATGATACTTGAAAACTTCGGCCATGAAGACCAAGAGCCGCTTTTGACTCCAGAAGTTGTGGCCAAAAGCTCGCTGTCTACCCTTTTGTCAAATCATACCGGACAAGTCATAAACGTAACATTGTAAGAAATATTGTAATGATGTGCCATATTTTATCTTTAAATTTAAACTAAATTATAAGCTTTCTTTTTTAAATGCTTTAAA
>CAYJMX010000258.1:0-351 GCA_964371485.1 uncultured Gammaproteobacteria bacterium
AATTTGAAAGATATTTTAGATAAAAATCCTCAAATCTGCAACAAGGCGCATGCCGGAATTGGGCACATCCGTTGGGCGACTCACGGGCTTCCAACAGAAATAAATGCTCATCCACATACTTGTAATTGTCAAAATCTTGTACTTGTACACAATGGAATTATTGAAAATTATAAAGAATTAAAAGAAGGCCTTGAAAAAGAGGGTTGCAAGTTTAAATCTCAAACAGACACTGAAGTTGCAGCGCATTTATTGGCACATGAGTTTTCAAAAACAAAAGATTTGTTAAAAGCTATGGTGAATGCTGTTAAAAAAATTGATGGAACATATTTATTTGCTTTTTCCGCAGATTAC
>CAYJMX010000258.1:361-1647 GCA_964371485.1 uncultured Gammaproteobacteria bacterium
CCAAAGTTTAAATGATGAAATTGTTGTAGCTAGAAAAAATGCACCTTTAATTATTGGGGTGGGTGAAGGTGAAAACTTCATAGCTTCTGATATTCCAGCTATGATTGAATACACCAAAAAAGCTATTTATTTAAATGATAATCAAGTGGCAAGAATTAAAAAAGATTCAATTACAATTTGCGACTTAGATTTAAATGTTGTTGATAATAAAGTGGAATTTCTTCCTTTTGAACCTATAGCGCTTTCTAAAATGGGCTATAAACACTTTATGTTAAAAGAAATTCACGAACAGTCTGATGTTGTAAGAAATGTTTTAAGTAACAAATTATTTGATTCAAAGTCTAAAATAGTGCTTGACGATGTGAAATTGAGCACTAAAGAATTAAAAAATATAAATAGAATTCAAATTATCGCCTGTGGAACATCCCTGCACGCTGGACTTGTGGGTAAATATATTTTAGAAAAATACACAGGACTACCTGTTGATGTTGAAGCGTCAAGCGAGTATATTTACCGTGACACAATTGCAAATGAGAATACATTGGTTATTGGTATATCACAATCTGGTGAGACGGCAGATACTATAACAGCCATAAAACAAGTAAAAGAAAAGCATGCGCATGTTTTAATTATTACAAATAGAATTGATAGCACCATGGCACGATTGGCGGATAGCCTTCTTCCAATTAACGCTGGTATTGAAGTGTCCGTTGCAGCTACAAAATCATATCTAGCGCAACTTATAAGCCTGTATCTGCTTACTTTATTCCTAGCGCAAAATATTGATAGCGAATGTGTTAAAAATAAAGAAATCATCTCTTTAAAGCAGGAATTGATTGAGCTTCCAAATAAAATTGAAGCAGTTTTAAACAATAAAAAACCAATCGAAGAAGTTGCAAAAAAATATTCTTCTTTTAAAGATTTTATTTTTATAGCCCGAGGAATTAACTTCCCATCAGCACTAGAGGGCGCTTTAAAATTAAAAGAAATTAGCTATATAAATGCTACTGGTTATAGCGCTGGGGAGCTCAAACACGGCCCAATAGCAATGCTAGATGAGAGCATGCCTGTTCTTGCGATACTAAATAAAGGTATTGTTTTTGAAAAAGTTATGTCTAATTGCGAAGAGGCAAAAGCTCGTCAGGCAAAATTAATCGGTGTTTCTACCGCTGTTGATAAAAAGAGTGCTGAGATATTTGATGATCTTCTTATAATTCCTGATATTTCTGATGTCTTATCTCCAACCCTAAACATGGTTGTGTTGCAACTTTTGGCATATTATATCG
>CAYJMX010000259.1:0-1629 GCA_964371485.1 uncultured Gammaproteobacteria bacterium
CATAGAAGCAGCATCACCAAGACATATAGTCGAAACATCTGCTTTAATAAGTTTCATTGTGTCATAAATCGCCATACCTGCTGTTACTACGCCACCTGGAGAGTTTATATAAAGCATAATGTCTTTATCTGGATTCTCTGAATCTAAAAGTAAAAGCTGAGCAACAATAGAGTTTGCAACTTCATCGTTAATTGCTGAACCTAAAAATATAATTCTTTCTCTTAAAAGTCTAGAGAAAATATCAAACGAGCGCTCCCCTCGAGATGATGATTCTATAACCGTTGGGACGTAATCTAATATTTTATAATCTTTCATTATAAGCTCCTTTTAAATCTTTATATGTAATTATAATATTAAAATTGTTAAAAATTCAACTAATTTTAAGATTAAATAATTTGTTTATATTATAATATACTCTGGTCAAAAGTTAAGAAATATTTAATCGATAAGGAGTATAAAATGTATAACGTAATAATTGTGGGAGCTGGTCCTGCTGGTATTTTTAGTGCTTTAGAGCTTACAAAGTTGAAGCCTGAGTGGAAAATTCTTTTAATTGAAAAGGGTTCTAAAATTGAAAAAAGAACTTGCCCAATGAGAGAGGGTGTAAAAAAATGTATCAGCTGTAAAAACTGCGGACTACTTTGCGGTTGGGGTGGAGCAGGAGCTTTCTCTGATGGCAAATTAACACTAACGCCTGATGTTGGCGGTCACCTTGTAGATTACATGTCATATGGTGATGTTGAAAATTTAATTAAATACTGTGATGATATGTATTTAGACCATGGCGCTACTGAAGTTGTTTATGGTGTAGATAGAAATGAATTTAAGGACATCGAAGCAGCTGCAACTATGGCAGAATTAAAACTTGTTCACTCGCCTGTAAGACACCTTGGTACAGAACGCTCGTTGCACGTTTTAAAACATATGCAAGACTATCTATCTGATAAAATCACTATTATTAACAATCAAAAAGTTGAAAGCTTGATTGTTGAAAATAATGAAATTAAAGGTTTAATTACAGATAAAAATGAAAAAATCTTTGCTGATTACACAATTATCGCCCCAGGTAGAGAAGGTGCAGATTGGTTAGCAAATGAATTCCAAAAAAATAAAATAGGCATGGTAAATAACGCAGTTGACGTTGGTGTTCGTGTTGAACTTCCAGCACCTGTTATGGAGCCTATAACTTCTCGTTTATATGAATCAAAACTAATTTATTATTCTCCGACTTTTGGTGATGAAGTTAGAACTTTCTGTATGAATCCAAACGGTGAAGTTGTTAATGAAAATTACAATGGCATTTCAACAGTGAATGGTCACTCTTATGCGAATTCTAAAACACCAAATACAAACTTTGCGCTTTTAGTATCTAAGAAATTCACTGAACCATTTCGTGAACCAATTAAATATGGTCAACACGTTGCAAGCTTGGCTAATATGCTAGGTGGCGGTATTATCGTTCAAAGATTCGGTGACTTATTAGATGGAAGACGTTCAACTGCTAAAAGAATCCGTCAAAGCATCATTAAGCCAACACTTGAGGCTGCAACTCCTGGAGATTTAAGCTTAGTTCTTCCGTATAGACAGCTATTAAGTATTATTGAAATGTTATACGCGTTAGATAAAATC
>CAYJMX010000260.1:0-280 GCA_964371485.1 uncultured Gammaproteobacteria bacterium
TGCTTTTAATTCAGAATTACTGTTTAAAATTAAAACAGGAAAACATGCAATGGCTCTAAAGCATATCCACATCATAAAAAGCGTTGACACAAGAAAAAGCCCCAAAGAAAGCATTTTAGAACCAAATCCAGCAGAATAAGAAACTAGTATTAGCCCCATACAAGCAAAAATAGGAATTAGGATATACAAAGAAATCCAACATAAAAGTTTTATTAATTTACCCATATTTTTTTTAGCTATTGCCTTATACTTATTGAAATCTAGGGGTTTTTTATCCTTA
>CAYJMX010000260.1:290-1624 GCA_964371485.1 uncultured Gammaproteobacteria bacterium
TCATATGAAGCTAAATAAATTCTATATGTAACATCAAGCATTAAATAAAGCCCATAAAAAAGCAACAAGCAAGACAAGATGGTTGCACCTAAACTTGCAAAAAGTACGCTAAACACACTATCAGAAGACTTTTGGATCCCAACCATAAATATTGGCAACAAAACGACAATAATTAGTGCTAAAATTTGTATTGCAATAGGTGTAAGAAACAAGGATACAATTTTTAAAAAGTTTTTATACGTAAACACTACCCCATCAGCTAATATCTCATACACTGTGTCTGATTCATAATTTTTAAAATCGATACTATTCTCACTCATTTTCTTTACCTTTTTTTCTAACTACTGCTATAATATCACATAAGGAGAGCTTTATGGAAACAAGAATTCCAAAAGAACAAAAGACAATCATTGATAGGTTAAGTTCAATTAAAGAACAAGACTATTACAATAGCGCGAACCTGCACATACATTCAACTTTTTCTGATGGAAAGGTGGAATTTAGCGAACTTGTTTCTCAAGCACAACAACTTGGCTTAAAACATTTTTCAATTTGCGATCATAATACGGTTTTAGGTTATAAAAATTTTGATTATAAAAATTGCGAAGAGTTAATCCCCGCTGTTGAATTTGATTGTATGTATTTTGGCGTGTTAATCCATATAATAGGTTATGGAATTGACCCGAATAATATAGAATTAAATAAAATTTGTGCTCAAAATGAGAAAGAAACAAAGTTTGATTTAGTAAGAATTTTTAAATCAAGACACCCTAAAAAAGCAATACAAGCCATACATAAAGCAGGTGGAATAGCCGTTTTAGCCCACCCATGTTGTCTTATGACGCCATTTTTAGACTCCCTTGTTAAAAAATTAAAATCATATGGATTAGATGGAATAGAGCAACATTATAAATATTCTAGATTTAGATCAGTAATGAAGTTTCATTCTAGAAAAAAAATTGAAAAAATTTCAAGTAAATATAGCTTAATTAGAACTGGCGGAACAGACGAGCACGGCTCATTGCTTCACAATTGAAGAATTTATTTCTTTTTTAAGATAGCTATATTTCTCATAAACTTCTTCAGGGTTGTCTTTTGCAGCTTTTACTACATCGCTTAAATTTATAAACAACTGTGCCAGATTTGGGTCAAACTGAGTACCAGAACATCTTTTGATTTCTTCTATAGCAATCTCGTGGCTTAACGCCACACGATAAGAACGAGTAGATGTCATAGCATCATAAGTGTCGGCAAGCGCTATAATCCTAGCTGAAATTGGAATTTCTTCCCCTTTTAATTTACCAGGATATCCCGTGCCATCCCATTTTTCATGG
>CAYJMX010000261.1:0-1622 GCA_964371485.1 uncultured Gammaproteobacteria bacterium
CAAAAGCAAAAAATTCAAGTTGGTGATTTTGTTGAATATGACGATAATTTTGCAATTCACACTATTTTGGATAGAAAAAATTCCCTTATTCGCCCAAATGTTTCAAATATCGATTTATGCGTTGTAACTTCCTCTTTGCTTGAACCAAAGCTCGATTTAATACAGCTTAATCGCTATTTAACTTATTTAAAACACTGCAACATTGATACTATTTTGTGTTTTAACAAAGAAGATTTATTAAACAATCCCGATTTTAAAAAAGAATCAAAAAAAATAAAAGAAATATATGAACCTTTAGGGTATAAAATTTTATTCACATCTGCTAAAGAAAATATTGGTTTAAAAGAGTTCAAAAAAGAAATTAAAGACAAAACTATTGTCCTATGCGGATTATCAGGTGTAGGGAAAAGTTCTATAGTAAATGCTTTAAATCCAGAGTTGGATTTAAAAATAGGCGCTATAAGTGCGCATAATGATAGAGGAACACACACCACAAGGCATTGTGAAATTATTGAACTAGACGGGTTTAGAATTGTCGATACTCCTGGTTTTTCCCATTTAAGATTTGACTTTATTTTGCCAAAAGATTTATGCACTTTATTTGAAGATATGAAAAAATATTCAAATGATTGCAGGTATTCTGATTGTCTGCATGTAATTGAAGAAGATGAAGATTGTAATGTGATATTTAACCTTGATAAAATTGAAGAATCAAGATATGAGAGCTATTTGAGCTTTTTACAAGAGGCAAAAGAATACAAAGAAAAAGTGACGTATCAAGGGAGTAAAAAAGAGGATACGGATAAAATTACCCATGGTAAAAAAAGGGCGAAAATAAGCGCTATAAAACGCGAGAGCTCTAGAAACACGCAAAAACAATTTGTGAAAAATTTATATAAAGATATTGAGGAATGAAAATGCCTAGCATTCAAGAATACAAGGACATTATTCAAAAAGAGTTGGAAAAATATTTCAATGAAATTGATATGAAATATGCAAAAAATGTTGTTGAATCAATGAAATATACAACACTTTTAGATGGAAAGCGCCTAAGGGGGATTTTTGTACTTGAAACTTGCAGAATGTTTTGTGGGGATTATAAAAAAGCCCTTCCTGTAGCCTGTGCCATTGAAATGCTCCATGCTATGAGTTTAATCCATGACGATTTGCCGTGTATGGATAATGATGATTTAAGACGAGGAAAGCCCTCTAATCACAAGGTATTTGGGGAAGCTCTAGCACTACTTGCTGGTGATGCTCTTATAAGTTTTGGAGCGCAAATGATTATTAATAAAACAAAAGATGTTGATAAAGAAATTGTGCTTGATATTGTAGAACAGTACCTTAAAAAAGCCGGCATATATGGAATAGTTGGCGGTCAGTGCGCTGATATTGAAGCTGAAAATAAAAAAGAAGAAGTATCAGATGAGCATTTAAATTTTATACACAAATATAAAACATCAGCGCTTTTTGAATTTTCAATATCATCGGGCGCAAAACTTGGCGGAGCAAGCGTTGAAGAGCAAACTTTAATGCAAGAGTTCGCAGTTGCTTTTGGGCTTAATTTTCAAATTTATGATGATATTTTAGATGTAATTTCATCAACCGATGAACTAGGTAAA
>CAYJMX010000262.1:0-1587 GCA_964371485.1 uncultured Gammaproteobacteria bacterium
TATCACTTTTTTTTGTTAGTTGCTCCGCACTTTCTTTCAGTATTCTTGTTGCATCATCAGATTTCTTACCTTTTGAAAAAACAAATAGCCCTGCTGCGGTTAAAAATGCCAGCCCTGCTGCGACAAGTCCAGTGTTTGAAGATTTTTCTTCTTCTGGTACTTGTGTTGAAGTTGTAGGAACAAAAGTATCCGTTGTAAGTTCCTGTGGCGACGTTACACCTTGCGTGTTGGGCACTGTGTAACTAGTATTTTGTGAAGGATTATTGACATTTGCCCCCGTGTTTGGATTTGTAAAATCCATAGGGGCTACATAGTTTGTTTGCGAGTTTGTGTTAAAACTTGCGTTTGTGTAAACGCCTGTATTGTTAAACAGCATAGAGCTGTTATAATTTGTATTATAATCCATAGTCTTCCTCTAAAATAATTCCTCTTATTTAAATAAAAACAATTTGGATTAAAAAATTGCCCCATATTTTACAACAGAGGGCAATTTGTTTATGCTTATTTATAAAAGATTTTATACTGTATTTTCTTTTGATTGAGTATAGGCGTATCCCGCCAATGCACCAAGTGCTGCTAGCGCTCCACCTGCTATTAAAGCTGGTTTTGCAATAGATTTTGACAAGTGTTTTTTAATAGCGTCAAAATCAAACCCAAACATATCAGAGGTTTTTATAACGTGTTCTTGAAAATCAGATCTTTTTATTGTTTCGCCGGAATTTTCAACAAACCTAGTAAGACCATCAAAAGTTTTTGTCGAAGATTTTTTTGCATCTTCTAACATAGTAATAAGCTGGTCTGCTTGCTCCTTGTTTATGATTTCAAAAGCAGTAGTATTTCCTAGTTCTAGTGTAATTCGTTTACCCACAACTTCCGGATCTGCAAGCTCTGCAATACTTTTATCGATGCTAGAAACGCTAGTTTTAATTAAATCTATATGTGATGTATATCCTTCTGAATTTTTAAATTCAGTCTTGCTCAGTTCAGCTTTATTTTCAAATATGCTATCTGTTAAGCTGTTTGTCACATTGTCAACTAGGTCTTTTATGCCTGTAAGCTCCTGTTTGATGTTGTCATCTGCTGATTTTACTGTTTTTTCAAACTCTTTTGCCGGAAGGGCTAGTAATTCCCCAAATGTCTGTACTTTTGGTTTTGCTAAAACTGTTGCACCAAGTGCCGCTCCAGCTGTACCACCAGTTAGTGCGCCATATATTGCCATTTTTGGATCAGCCTTTGCTTGTGTGTCCGTTTCCACTTTTGACATTGGAGTACTGGCTCCTGTTTGTATGGATGTCGGATTTTGTTGCATTGGTGTTGTGGCTGTGCTTTGCGTATTAAGGCCCTGCGTTGCTTGAGCCGGCAAGCTGTTTATAAATTGTTGCATCTATACTCCTTAAGGTTGTTTGTAATATTATAAAACAACTGAACGATAAAAGTTGCCATTAACGCATTATGGTTAAATTATTTCTTAGAAAAGAAGTTAATGATTTTATTTAACAAGCCTTCATTTTCATATTTTGACAAATCAACATCTTTGCCATATTTTTTTGCCAATTTCATATCGCCTTGATTGTAATAAAATTCAGC
>CAYJMX010000263.1:0-1582 GCA_964371485.1 uncultured Gammaproteobacteria bacterium
ATTTTAGCTCTGATTTCTTCAGGCTTGCTTGCAAGGTCTTCTTTACCCATTTCAATTCTTGTTTCTTCATCAATGGCAGATTGAGGAATTTCTTCTCTTGAAACGAATTCAGGAGCTGAAGATGCGATGTGCAAGCAAATATCTTTAGCGATAGTTTTGTTAGCTTCATCACAAGCACCAGCGCAGTCAGTTTCAAGTAAAACGCCGATTTTGCCATTGTGGATATAAGTTGCAGCGCATCCTGCGCCTTCATATCTTTCAAATCTTCTGATAGTGATTTTTTCGCCAATTTTAGCGATTTGTTCTTTAATCACATCATCGATTTTTTTGTTGCATATTGGGCAATCCATAGCTGATAATTCTTCAACTGATTTTGGGTTTAATTTTGCAACAGCTTCAGCCATCATTGCTGCTAATTCTTTAAACTTGTCATTTTTAGCAACGAAGTCTGTTTCGCAGTTTAATTCAACCATAGCGCCGATTTTGCCATCGATAAATGATGCAACAGCACCTTCAGCAGCGATTCTGCCCATTTTTTTATCAGCAGAAGCCATACCTTTTTGCCTAAGGATTTCTGCTGCCTTAGCCATATCACCGTCTGTTTCGATTAATGCTTTTTTAGCATCCATCATACCAGCGCCGGTCATATCTCTAAGTTCTTTAACCATTGTAGCTTTTATTTCCATTGTGTTTAACTCCTTTTGTTGTTACGCTTCTACGTTAGCATCAGCTGCTTCGATTTTTTCGATTTTTTTAGTTTCACTAGCTTTGTTTGCTCTTAATTCTTTACCTTCTAAAACAGCATCAGCAAGTTTTGAAGCGATTAGTTTGATTGAACGTAGAGCGTCATCGTTACCAGGAATAACAAAATCGATTCCATCTGGATCAGCATTTGTGTCAGCTAGACAAATAACAGGGATGTTTAATTTGTTAGCTTCTTTGATTGCAATTAATTCTTTCTTTTGATCAACAACAAAAATTAAATCTGGCATACCCTTCATTTCTTTGATACCGCCTAATGTTCTTGATAATTTTTGTAATTGTCTATTTAATTGAGCAACTTCTTTTTTAGGAAGTTTGTTTTGAGCGCCTGATTCCATGAAAGTTTCAAGTTCTCTTAATTTGTTAACTCTAGCTCTGATTGTTTCAAAGTTAGTCATCATACCACCTAGCCATCTACGGTTTACATAGAAAGCACCAGCTCTTGTAGCTTCTTGAGCAATAACGTCGATTGCTTGTTTTTTAGTACCTACAAAAAGTACGTTTCTGCCACGAGCAGCTGTTTCTCTTACGATTTGGTATGCTTCATCTAATTTATCTGAAGTTTTTCTTAAATCTAAGATATAGATTCCATTTTTAGCACCAAAAATATATTGTTTCATTTTTGGGTTCCATTTTTGAGTCTGGTGTCCAAAGTGTACGCCAGCATCTAGTAATTCAACTAAAGTTGCAGTTGCCATAGTTTGTCCTTTCGTTTTTTTTATACATTCTGGTTCGCTCTTCTACCCCTATTGGCTCGGGCTGGTAAAAATACCATATGAAGTTTAAATGAACCTTGTGATTTCAGATTAGTACAAACATA
>CAYJMX010000264.1:0-288 GCA_964371485.1 uncultured Gammaproteobacteria bacterium
AGGAACATTAAGAATGCAAAACAATAAAAGAAGAGTTGTGGTAACTGGCATCGGCGTGGCATCTGCTTATGGATGCGGAGCTAAAGTATTTTGGGATAGTTTAAAAGCTGGTAAAAGTGCTATTTCAAATATAGAAAACATTTCACTAGATGGACACACTGTTCAAATCGCGGGTGAAATAAAAGATTTAGAATCTTGGGATAAATTAGATCCTAAAGAAGCAAAAAGAATGGATAGATACACTCAATTTGCAATGATCGCAGCTGATGAAGCTATTGAGGATGCTAA
>CAYJMX010000264.1:298-1580 GCA_964371485.1 uncultured Gammaproteobacteria bacterium
AAAACGTTGACCCATATAAATTTGGGGTAATGGTTGGTTCTGCTGCTGGTGGTTTTGACACTTTTGAACAACAACACCACAATATTATCAACAAAGGGCCTACAAAATGTTCGCCATTCACTGTTCCAATGATTATTTCAGACATTGCTGCCGGTAGAATTTCTATCAAGCACGGCGCTAAAGGTATTAATAAAGCTGTGGTTACGGCTTGTGCGACTTCCGCACACTGTATTGGTGATGCTTTTCGCTCAATTCAATATGGTGACGCTGATGTTATTGTAGCTGGTGGTGCTGAAGCGGTTATTACAAGACTTGGAATCGGCGCATTCACTTCTGCTAGAACATTATCAAAAAGAAATGATGCTCCTACAAAAGCTTCTCGTCCTTATGATGTTGATAGAGATGGCTTTGTAATGTCAGAGGGTGCTGCGGTTCTTATTTTAGAAGAATTAGACAGAGCAAAGGCGCGTGGCGCTAAAATTTATGCTGAAGTAGTTGGCTATGGTCAAAGTGCTGATGCTCACGATATTGTTGCTCCAGATCCTACTGGTGCAGGTGCTGCTAAAGCTATGGAATTTGCCGTGGCGGATGCTGGTATTGAGCCTAAAGAAGTTGGTTATGTAAATTCTCACGGTACAAGTACAGGTCTTGGCGATAAAGCTGAATCTCAAGCGATTGCAAAAATCTTTGGTGATTTAGATGTGAATCCAGATTTAAAAGTATCTTCAACTAAATCAATGCATGGTCATATGCTTGGTGCTACTGGTGCAGCTGAATCCATTGTTTGTATTAAAGCTTTACAAGAGAGCTTTATTCCTCCAACAATTAACTTAGACAATCAAGACCCTGAAGTGGCTAATTTAAACTATTGCCCATATAAAGCGGTCGAGGCAGATATTAACTATGCTCTTACAAATTCATTTGGATTTGGCGGACATAACGCTTCACTTTTATATAAAAAGTTTGAAGGCTAGTTAAATAAAATTTCAAAAAGCGCTTGTTATGCAGGCGCTTTTTAGTTTATAAAATTGAAAATTGAATATGAGTTGATATGTGTGCTGTGGCGGACATGTTTTTACAAAATATATAGGTTGATATGTCGCAGTGGCGGAATGGTAGACGCGCACGCTTGAGGGGCGTGTGGAGCAATCTGTGGGGGTTCAAGTCCCCCCTGCGACATTTACGATTAATCTAGCACAACAATTGGGATATCTTGTTGTTGGGCAAATTCAACATATTCTTTGGGCAATTTTTCCAAGTCTTTTGTGTAAATCCCCTGTAT
>CAYJMX010000265.1:0-1553 GCA_964371485.1 uncultured Gammaproteobacteria bacterium
TTAAAAACTACTCCATAAGTACGATTTTAGAGATAATAAAGTTGAAAAGGAGCACTATATATTCGTTTCAGCCTAGCAATCAAAAAGGTCTTTTAGCTTGTTTTGTTCATAATTTTCAACGAGAACTTTTACTTTTTTAATTGCGCTCGCTGATAATTTATCTTCATTAGAATCAACAATATTCATAACTTCATCTAAATCAGCTTGTAATACAGCATCTTTTATAGCCATTATTTGATCTTCAGCTAACTCTTTAAAATCATCAATTGTTATAACATCCTCAACAACACTCTCAGTGTTGTCTTCTTTAACATCAGCGTATAGATATTCAAGTTTTAAATACTTTTTCATAGCATTATATATATCAGAGTCTTTAAATGGCTTAATTACGCAATCATTAAGTCCAGCTGCGAAGAATTTATCTTTTTCTTCACTAAATACACTAGCTGTAACTGCCACAACTGGAATATCATACCCTGCTTCTCGAATTCTTTTTGTAGCCTTTATGCCATCTAGTTCTGGCATTCTAATGTCCATAAAAATTAAATCCGGCTTATGTTTTTCGTTTTGCTCTATCGCCTCAAGTCCATTTACAGCTTGAATAGTTCTCACGCCAATTTTTTCAACAAAATTTGTTAAGATTTCTCTATTTGCTTCAACATCATCCGCCACAAGCACCAAAGGAGCTTCGCCCACTATTTTTATTCCTGCAATTATTTTTTCTGGATTTGCCTTATTTCTTTTGCCTTTAGTGTAGTTATAAGTTTCAATTGGAAGATTTACCTCAAAAGTTGTGCCTTTATCAGGATTTTGATACGCCGTTATGTTGCCGCCTAACAACGCTGTTAAAGTCTTACATATAGAAAGTCCTAAGCCCGTTCCGCCAAATTTTCTGCCAGCTTCACTTTGTTCAAATGGAGCGAATATTTTTCCAATTTCTTCATCTGAAATACCGTGACCTGTGTCTATTACCTTAAAAGTTAGAGTGTCGCTGTTAAAGGACATATCAAGCGTGATTGAACCTTCTTGAGTAAACTTAAGCGCGTTACCTAAAAGGTTAATTATAATCTGCTTAACCTTGGCTTCATCAGTTAATATTGTAGTTGGAAGATCGTTGCTATTTATAACACATTTAATATCAGCGTCTTTAAGTTTTAGTACAAACATCGATTCAATATCTTTTAATAGATCAGTTGTGTCAACAATTGTCATGTTGACCTCTGTGGCACCAGATTCAATTTTAGACATTTGTAAGATGTTGTTTATAAGATTTAAAAGATGGTCGCCGTTTTTTTGAATTGTGTTAATCTGTTTCTCAACTTCAACAGGAAGGTCTTTATTTGTAGCAAGAATTATTTGAGAATAGCCCAAAATAGCATTCAGTGGGGTTCTAATTTCATGGGAAATATTAGCCAAGAATGCACTTTTTGTATTATTTGCATCTTCTGCTTGAGATTTCGCCATAATTAGCTCTTTTTCATACTCTTTTACATGGGTAATGTCAAAGAATATGTTAAATAGAACTTCTCTTTCTTGATGCACAATTTTAAGCG
>CAYJMX010000266.1:0-1538 GCA_964371485.1 uncultured Gammaproteobacteria bacterium
AAATTATCTAGACCAATACGCTTAATATAGCCACGTTTTGTAAGCATGATTAAATTAGCATTTGGATCAAAATCGCTCACTGGAACAACCGCCGTAATTTGCTCATCTTGTTCAATTGGAAGAACATTTACAATAGGTAAGCCCTTAGATTGACGAGAACCTTCTGGGAAGTCATAAACATTCAAACTATATACAACCCCTTTAGAAGAGAAGAATAGAACTTTATCATGCATCATTGCAGTGAAGAAGTGACCAACATCATCATCTTCTTTAGTTTTCATTCCGCCCTTACCACGAGTAGCTCTATTTTGTCTTTCAAAAGTATCTAAAGAAATTCTTTTGATATAGCCTTGATTTGTAATAAATACAGCCATTGCAGTATTTGGAGTTAAATCTTCAATGTTTAATTCGCCCATATCAGGAACGATTTGAGTTCTTCTATCATCACCGAATTTTTCTTTGTCTTCATTTAATTCAGTTTTTATTATTGATAAAACTTTTTCTCTATCAGCAAGAATTGCTTCATATTCCGCAATTTTCTTAATTAATTCATCAAATTCAGCTTTAATTTTATCTTGCTCAAGACCAGTCAATCTTCTTAATTGCATCTCTAAAATAGCATTTGCTTGCTCGGTATCAAGACCGAATCTAGACATTAAACCATTTCTTGCTTCTTCAGTATTTTTAGATTTTTTGATTAATTCAATAACTTCATCTAGTGAACCTAGTGCTATCATTAAGCCTTCTAATATATGAGCTCTTGCTTTTGCTTTTTTAAGATAGAACACAGTTCTTCTTGTGATAACTTCAACTCTGTGCTCAATAAATTCGTTCAACACTTCATACAAGTTCAACAAGCGAGGTTGGTGACCAACAAGGGCTACCATATTCACACCAAAACTTGTAGCAAGTGAAGTTTGCTTGTATAGGTTGTTTCTTACAACATCAGGCTTAGCGTCACGCTTAAGCTCAATTACTACCCTCATACCATCTCTATCAGATTCATCTCTGATATCAGATATGCCAACAATTTTTCCATCTTTAACAAGATCGGCTATTTTTTCAATTAAGGCAGCTTTATTAACTTGATATGGTAATTCGTGGATTACAATTGCGGTTCTACCTTGTCGACCGTTACCACCTGGTAATTCTTCAATAGTTGATACAGCAGACATTTTAACTGAACCACGACCAGTTTCATAAGCACGCTTAATTTCAGAGTTACCAATAATAGTCGCTCTTGTAGGGAAATCTGGACCTTTTATGTATTCCATTAATCCATCAATAGTAATATCAGGATTTTCAATCATTGCAATTGTTCCATCCACAACTTCACATAAGTTATGAGGTGGAATATTTGTAGCCATACCAACGGCGATACCAGATACACCATTTAAAAGCAACATTGGCAATCTTGTCGGTAAAACTGTAGGCTCTTGCAATGAACCATCAAAGTTAGGAGTGAAATTAACTGTTTCGCAATCAATATCAGCAAGTATAGAAGTTGTAATTTTATGCATTCTAGCTTCTGTGTATCT
>CAYJMX010000267.1:0-1529 GCA_964371485.1 uncultured Gammaproteobacteria bacterium
AAATTAAAATAGTTATTTTATAAAAATTTCATCAATCGCCCAAGAGAAAAATGAACTTGATAATTCTGTAGGATATATATTTTCAAACTTTTTCCTTACAGCAACAATATTCACAGGAGAATATAAGAAAATTAAAGGGTTATACTCTTGAACAATTTCTTGATATCTATCATATAATTCTTTTCTTTTTTCAAATTCTGGTTCAAGTTTTGCCTTGTCATAAATTAAATCTAGTTCTTTTTCAAAATCATAAATTCTATCAGAAGACTTTAAATCGTTATCGCTTCTTTGATTAAACAAATGAAGTGCGCCATTTGTGCTCCAAACATTATACCCAGAGTGCGGTTCAAGCGGGTTTGCGGTTAATCCCAAAACAACACAATCCCAATCTAAACTATTAGAGAGCTTAGAAACTAAAGAATTGAACTCGATTGGTTTAAAGTTCACCTTGATACCTAAAGCGTTTAAATCTTCCTTTATGCTCACACCAGTGGCCTCTCGTTGAGTGTTCCCCGCATTAGTTAGAAGCTCAAATTCAACTTGATTGTTTAATTTGTCATATAAAACACCATCTTTTAAACAAAAACCAGACTTTTTAAGTAATTCTTTAGAATATTCAAGGTTTTGCGGGTGCCCCGTTGCAATTTCTTTGTTTAAAAATATAGACGGGATGCCCTCTGCTGTAAAAAGCGGTTCACCTACACCAGATAAAACATTTAAAACTAAATTTTCCCTATCAATTGCCCAATCAATGGCTTCTCTAAAGTTTTTATCTTGAAACCAAAGCTGTTTTTTAGGTTCTACATAAGATTTACCTTGTTTGTTTTTTCTGTTGTTTAAATTAAAAGTTATAAAAGAAGTTGAAGTGGTGGGGCCTGTGTTATAAAGGTTATAATCAGAATGTTTTTGTAGCTCCATAAACCTTGAAACACTAGAACCCTGCAAACCAAGCGTGTCAATTTCACCTGCTTCAAATTTAATAGTTTGATTGTTTAAATCGCCCACAATTAAACAAACAATTTTATCTAAATATGGCAACTTTTTATCTTCTTTATCAATAACAAAATAGTTTGGATTTCTTTTATAAACCACTCTTTGAGCTGGAATATACTCATTTAAAATAAACGGTCCAGACACAACAAAGTCTTTTGGATCAGCACTTGAAGAGAAAAAAGTTCTAAAATAATCTTTCCCCTTATCGGTCGCCTGTTTAAACACATGCTTTGGCGCTATTGGTACAGAAAGCATTCTTAAAAAAGGCGCAAAAGGCACAGGAGTTTTAAATTCAACTGTATAATCATTTATTTTTTTAATAGTAGGTAATTTCCCATCAACATATAAAGAATCCCTTATGGCCGTGTTTCCAAAGCCCCCAAAAATAATTGTATTATATGTAAATAAGACATCTTCAACTGTAATTGGTTTGTTATCAGACCACTTTAAACCTTTTCTTAATTCAAAAACATAGGTCATTTTGTCTTCTTTTAAATAAAAAGATTTTGCAAGATTTACAACAACATCACCCGTGT
>CAYJMX010000268.1:0-1515 GCA_964371485.1 uncultured Gammaproteobacteria bacterium
AAAAAAGAGTTAAAAATAGAAATTACTCTAATGACGTATGTTATTTTGTTTATACATAAGGTGTACGTTTTTCTGTCTTTAGTTCGTTAACGAACTGCGTTATATATGGTTCTTCTGCTGACTTTGTAGTCTTTGGCAAGTTGGGTGATGTTTGTTGAGCGGTTTTTGATTAGCTCTTTGATTTCTGCTATGGCTTCATCACTCAATTTTTTCTTTCCGCCTTTGTATTTACCTTTTGCTTTGGCAAGGGCTATGCCTTCTCTTTGTCTTTCAAGTATCAAGTTGCGTTCTAGTTCTGCAACCGCCCCAAGCATCGTCATCATCATTTTTTGATATGGGTCTGATTTATTACTCGCAAAACTCAAATTTTCTTTGTGAAAAATAATTTTTGTCCCTTTGGTGGTGATTTCTTCCACAATGCTTAAAAGGTCTTTTGTGTTACGAGCCAATCTATCCATACTATGAACGTTTATAACATCGCCACTTCTTAAATTTAGCAACATTGCCTGCAATTCAGGACGATTAGTATCTTTACCGCTTATTTTTTCAACATATTCACGGTCGCACTCAATACCCAGTAATTGGCGGTCGGTGTTTTGGTCTGTTGTGGAAACTCTTTTGTAGTTAAATATCATTGTGCTTGCTCCTTTGCGTGTAATTGACATTTATGACTTGGCTTTACAGCTGTGCATTTGCTAGTATTTTTGATTTTGTTTGCACAGTTTTTCTTTTGTGAATTTGGGGTATACTCAGTTTGCACACTCAAAAAATAAACGCATCGCCACTTTATTTGATAATGTCTGCCTTTTTCAATTGAGAGGCTTTTGAGCTTGATGTCTTTAATGTTGCAACTATCAAAACAATATAGCTTTTCTTTTGTAACACGGCTAATATTGGTATAATGGCTGAAATTTGGTGAATTTATGCAAATGATTATTGCGTGCTTGTTAGCTAATGATTGTTTAACATCACAAATAAAATCATCTTTTGATGGACGTTTGCCCCAATACTGCCTTTTATACTCAAGCTTAATTTTCTGATTTTTATTAAGCCACTCTCTTGCAAACACAAAGACACCCTCTAATCGTTTAGGCAAAGCCCCGTTAATTCCTGTATCAAAATAACCATCATAAACATTTAACTGGCTGATGATATAGTCATAAAGCTCTTGCCAGTCATTAAAGCTCAGTTTTATGCCTAGTCGTTTTAAGGCATTAAGTGTTGAGTAGACTGAGCAATAGCGAGAAAATGCCCCTTGCTTAAAAGGTTTCATTTTAATATTCCTCTGCAAGTAGAACGGTTAATACACGATTTGTTTGGTTTTCATCACTTGGCTCTGGGCTATAAAATTCATAATTAAGGTCATATAAATCTATTTTCCAAAAAATATCTAAGCCCTTAAATTTTATTGAGCCAAAGTCTCTCTGTTTGTAAGGGTCATTATCTTTTGTGAAGTTATTAAAGTTTTTAACCTTGTTAAGAATTATTTGTTGGTCATCAAAACTAAGAGCTGAA